>JABWAY010000037.1 GCA_013360825.1 Candidatus Brocadiia bacterium
ACCAGGCACTTGCAGGTTGTCGTATTGAGGATTGAAGACCGCCTGGAGGCGAGCCACATTGAGGGCTCCCTCACCCTGGGTCCCTGCCCCCGACCGAGCCATGCCGTCGATCATCTCGCCCAGGGTGATCATCTGCTGCTTCACCCGGGTGGCCTGGTCGTGCTGGGCCTTCTGGGCGTCGTAGCCGGCCTTGAACATCTGGTCGACCTGGGCCTTGAGAAGGTCGACGGCCTTGCCCCGCATGGCCTCGTAGTCCTTGAGCTGGTCGCCAAAGGCCGTGAAGTTCGCGTTCCGATCGATGATGAACTCGGTGTCGAAGTCGTCGGAGGCCTCTTCTGCAGCCTCCTCGAAGGTGTCCGTGATGTTCTCGTCATCGTAGTCCGCGATGGGGCCCGCCCCATTATGGACATCGAAGTCCCCGTCGACGTCCACGCCATAGGCGTCCGCCAGGCTCTTGCGGATCTGGTCCACGAAGGTCCCAGACTTGAGGGTGAATTTGACCCTGGGACCATCCCACCAATTCCCGGCATCGGTCCCGTCGCCGATCGAGGAGTTCAGCCGATCGGTTCCGACCGTGGTCCGTCGACTCGGAGAGCCGAGGACCTCGGCCGCGGGCCGCGCCGTCCTCACCCAAAGGGAGCCGTCCACGGTCGCCGCGACCGGGGAAGGATAGGCCTTGCCCTCGGGGGCGACCCAGGGCTCCAGGGGCCAGGCGCTCTGCGCCAAGCCCACCCCCGCCAAGGCCAGACTCCCGAGCCCGGCCAGCCGGACGATCTTTCGATTCAAGAGCTCAAACCGCCTTTCAGCACAGTTCCGCGCTTCCAGCAGCTGTCATTTGTTGTTATCGAGAAGCGAACGAGGACCAGGACACCCGGCCCCGCGCCAACTACGGAGCCCTCGCGGGAAGGTTGCATCCGAGTATCGAATCCGTCGAGACCGAGGCGCGGCTTGCCGGATCGCCCCCACCCACCTACAATTTAAGGGATGATCTCCCCCTTCGGCCGCAGGAACCGGGCCCTACGCCCCCGCGGCTTCACCTTCGTCGAAATCATCGTCGCGACCATCGTCATGGTGATCGCTGTCATCCCCTTCTTCTCGGGGATCCAGCGCCGGAACCGCCAGGCCCGCTACGACAAGATCCGTTCCTTCGCCATGACCCTGGCGAGCAATTACCTCGAGCGGACCCGGGCGATGCGGTACGACTACCTCAGCGGGGGCGGGACCGATAGCGGGGTGGTCGGGGGCGGCGCGGACGGAGCCAACGAGCTCTTCAACTCGGACGTGATCATGTCCCCCAAGCCGGGCGTCGAGGGCTGTCCGACCGACGCGGAGATGCAGGCCCTCATCTCCCAGTGGCGGAACCGACTCGGCTCGTTCTCGGCGCGCACCATGCCCCCCCAGCGCCCCACCGGCTTCGAGGCCTCGAAGACGGTCCTCTTGGGGGTCCGGGTCTCGTGGGGCGACAAGCGCGAGATGCCCAAACCTTCTGGCCTGGCTGATCTGACCAAGGGCACCAACCACTTGAGCCTGGCCTGTCTCGCCGGCGAAGCCCTCTTCCACCCCCCGCCCGATCTCTCGGTTCCCGCGACCCCCCCCTAGACACTCCCGGAGAACGTCCTCATAATCCACTGGGGATCGCATGATCCCCGGCGCCGAAGGGCGGGATGGATCCATGCAGATCACGTCGAACGTCGTGCGAACCCTCGGTCTCGCCCTGGCGGCGCTGGTGCTCGTGATGGTCGGCGACCTTTGCGCCCAGCAGGTCGATACCGGACCCGCGAACCCTTGCAGCTCGGTCCTCGGCCAGGACGTCGGATGCGACCCCTATCGGGTGCCCCAAACCACCCCGCCCGACGGGCCCCAGCCGGCTCCGCCGATGGCCACGGCCGGGGGAACCTGGGACGAGTACGACTTCTCCAAGCCGGCCCAGAACTGGCAGCGGCTGAACCAGCCCGGCGGGGGCCGCTTCGGCCAGATGGCCCCCTCGCTCGGTGGCGATGTGGCGAGCACGACCGGGATCACGTCGATGACCCGGGCCCAGAACCAGGCGGGAGCCGGAGGTGCGGGCGGGATGTCCACCTGGCTCGCGGTCCTGGCGGCCTTCATGGGCGTGGCCGCGATCGCCAGCGGCTCCTGATGCTACGCTGACCGCGATGCCCTCACCCAAGCGTCCCCGTCGCGCGCCAACTCGCCTCCGGCTGGGAGCGGGAACGCTGCTCTTCCTGGTGATGATCGCGCTGGCGGTGCTGGCGGTGGTCTCGCTCTTCCAGTCCTTCTCCGACCAGGTCATGCGGGGCCAGCGCCAGCTCTCGGACACGACCTACATCCGCTACCTCGGGGACATGGCCCTCACCGAGGCCACCGTGGCGATGCAGGAGATGTTCCGGACCAGCAAGCTCACCAAGCTCGACGACGTCCGGGCCCTGGCCGAGATCCCGATCCCCGTCACCCAGGCGGCGGCCAAGTCCCTGATGGGCGGCCAGAGCGCCACCGTCAAGGTCCGCCCGCTCCTCGACAAGGCCGCCCAGGAGCTCTCGTGGGGCGACAATCCGGACGAGGCCGAGTGGCTCAAGAAGGCCTTCCCGGGCGAGGCCGGTGGCCTCATCGTGCTCCTGGCCGAGATCAACGTCGATTCGAACCTCGGGCTCTTCTCCCGCTCCGGCCTCAGCGCCAAGATGACCCGCGGCTTCGCGTTCCGGCTGGTCTCCCCCGCCCCGCCCAAGGGCCTCGACGAGATCCTCTTCCTGGGCCACAACTGGGAGTACTTCCAGGGCCGGCTCCAGGGCGCGCACCTCGAACTCTTCGCCCTCCTCGAAGAGGCCGGCCGCCTCCAGACCCTGGGACCGATGTACGTCGACGACCGGGCCAGCGGGATCCTCGCCAGCGCCCAGGAGGCGAAGGGGATCGTCGCGCTCTCGATCGGGCTCTACCTCTCGATCAAGGACGTGAACACGGCCATGGCCAACGCGTCCGGCGACGACAAGGCCCGCGCCGAGGCCGGGCTCCAGGCCCTCGAGACCAAGCTGACCGAAGCCTGCGGCGGCAAGGAGGAGTGCGAGAAGCTCCACCGTCGCTCCATGACCGAGGTCACCTACCGACTGGCCTGCGCGACCGAGCTCCAGAAGTCGTTCGCCAAGTCGCTCGCCTCGACCGCGAAGCAGGAAGCCCGGGCGACGGCCGCGGCCTCGAACCCCAGTGGGCCCACCATCGACTGCACCCTTCCCGAAAACCGAACCAAGCTCGAGTGCAACCCGGGTGCGACGATCAAGCTGGTCGACGACGCCAGCGCCAAGCCGGACGGCACCCCTCGGGAGATCGGAAACGCCAGTCCCTCCCTGAAGGACCAGCTCCGGGACGCGATCAACACGAACAAGGGCGACGCCGAGATCGATCGCATCGTGGGCGAGATGTTCAAGGTCGACCAGGCGAACCCGGACGCCTCCTTCTGGAAGCCGACCGGCGAGACGGTGAACAGCCTCTACATGCCCGAATTGGGCTATCTGGCCCGGACCCAGCCCGGTTTCGACCCGGTCCGCGACGGCAAGGACTACGCCCTCCGCGGCATGAAGCTCTACGGTTCGAACCTGGCCGAGATCGTCAAGGACACGCTCAAGGTCAGTCTGATCGAGCAGCTCAAGAAGCTGCGCAACGAGCCGAACAACGCCGGCAAGCAGCTCTCGATCGAGACCTACCTCCTCTGGTCCAAGCTCGGCCTCGACAAGATCAAGGCCGATGCCGAGGCCGGCAAGGCCGCGCTCGGGGAGATCAAGCTGAGCGTCAAGACCGACAACCCGGACCAGTACCTCTACAACTCCGACTTCCCTTCCATGAAGGAGCCGATCGAGAAGCTCATCGGGACCCTCGAGGCGGCCCGGGACCAGACCGCCGGCCAGACCCCTCCGGTCTCGGTCGAGCGCAGCCAGTCGAAGTGGCTCGAGGCCTTCGTGACCAATAACCTGAAGCTGGGCCAGGCGGTCGCCGAGTACTTCACGGACGAGAAGATCCGGAACTACACCGAAGGGCCCGTCTATATCTCCAAGGACGCCGGCAAGGTCACCGAGGAGCGGCTCGAGTACCTTTTCATCGCTTCGC
The DNA here is from genome assembly GCA_013360825.1 of Candidatus Brocadiia bacterium. Classification (GTDB taxonomy): domain Bacteria; phylum Planctomycetota; class MHYJ01; order WSZJ01; family WSZJ01; genus WSZJ01. The sequence continues at coordinate 4,093 of JABWAY010000037.1, forward strand.
CCACCCGCCTGGGGATGATCAAGCAGTATCCCCTCCCGTCCGCTCCGGCGGCGGTCCCGCCCAACACCCCTCCCCCGCCGGCCGGATCCGGCTCCGCGGTGAGCCTCGGCCATCGCGGCTTCCTCACCCCCCACGGGAACTGGACCAAGGACATCGGCGGCGCCTCTTCGGGCGCCATCCCCTTCAAGCCCGACTACAAGGTCGACGAGGACATCGTGGCCAAGCTCCGGGAGACGCGGAGCCTGGCGATCATGTCGGTCAAGGCCTGGGAGGGCCTGACCGACCCGGGAGGCATCGCGATCGATACCCCCGAGGTCAAGGAACTCCTCGAGGAGATGCGCAAGGCCGGGGTGGAAGAGGCCGACCAAGATGCGCCCGATCCCAAGGCCGAGCCCGAGTGCTTCAACAACGACATGGCCCAGTGCAACGGCAACAAGGGCACCGACGGCGAGCTGGTCGGCAAGTTCAAGACCGAGTGGAACAAACGGGTCGACGATTTCCTGACCCAGCTCCAGGACACGCACAAGCTCCATTCCTCGCCGGCCTACAAGGCCTGGCCCAAAGAGCCGCCGGCGGGGCTCGAGGACACCAAGGGCTGGGTCACCGAGGGCGATCCCAAGAGCAAGTCCAACGGCCAGAAGTTCCTGGACGCGGTACTCGGCGCCAAGGTGAACCGGGTCCGATCGGCCTTCCGCTTCAAGGATTGGGCCGAGTTCCAGCAGATGCTCAAGGAGTCGGGCAACCAGGTCCGCGGCACCTACTTCATCGAGGCGCCCCAGGTCGAGATCGACGCCGCGGCCCTGGCCGCGGGCGGCACCGGCGCCGGGACCCTCAAGGGCCACGCCACTCTCGTCTTCCAGGGCAACGTGACCCTGAAGGGCAAGTTGGCCGCCGACCCCGGGCCCCTGGTCCTGATCGCGACCGGAGAGAACGCGGGCTTCGAGCTCAAGGGCTCCGAGATCGAGGCCTTCGTCATGTGCAACGGGATGCTCAAGGGCGAGCCCGGCAACAAGACCTCGATCACCGGCTCCTTGATCACCACCGGGACCCTGCCCCAGGCGGGCTCGCCCCAGGACGTGCCCGAGAACTTCGGCAACGACGCCAAATGGAGCGAGTGGAAGGGCAAGAAGATCGGCGAGCTCGATCCGATCGAGATCACCTACAAGTCCCCCTATGACAGCAGCTCCGGGAGCGCGACGAGCCGCGAGTCCTTCATGCGGATGATCTTCTCGCCTTTCCGGATGGCCCAGGACTTCGAGGTGCGCCGCGAGATGGATGCGGACGGGCCTTGACCAGCCGGGGCGCCAGCTTGGGTACGCGCAAGAGACCCGCCTATACCCTGGTCGAGATCCTCCTGGGCGTGGTGGTGGGGGCCGGCGTCATGATGGGCGTGCTCTCGATCATGCGCGGGGGCCTGCGGATGTTCAGCCAGACCCAAGAAGCCCAGGACAGCCTCCAGTCGGCCACCATGCTGACCGAGATCATCGGCCGGGACCTGCGCTACATGGCGTTCCCCATGGTCAAAGCGCCGGCGGCCCAGAGCGGGATCACCAGCCAGGCGGCACCCCCTTCGGGCGGGACCAGCGGTGCGACGCCGGTCCCCGGCCCGGTCCCACCCGCGGGAGCCGGCCCTGGCGGGGACACCCTGCTCCCCTACTCGGCCTGGGACGCCGGGGCCTATCAGCCCCAGGTCCAGGCAGGCGACGTCTGGGACCTGGGCAAGGAGGACAAGGCCTTCCGTTTCTACCGCACCGAGGTCGCGGCCGGAGACGGAGGGCTCTTCGGGATCGGGGCGGCCAACGAGGCCGGGTACCTGGTGAAGCTGATCGAGTACAAGGGGATCCCCAGCCCCCGCTACCCGGGATCCTTCCTGCTCCAGCGGACCGAGTTCGACACCTCCACCGACAACGACGGCAATCCCGTGAGCTCGGGCGGTGCAGGCAAGTCGACCCTCTTCAAGCCGTTCTACTTCCGGCGCCTGGTGATCTCGCTGCACGCGGCGCCCGATCAGGGCGCCAAGACCGGCGACGCATCCCCTCCTCCCCCGCCTCCGGCTGCCGGGGGGACCGCCGCCCTCCAGGACACCCTCTTCTTCGCCCGCATCATGGTCGCCGGCGTGGCGGTCGGCTCGGGGAGCCGGCAGGTCCGCGGGGCGGACGAGGCCGCCGGCTCCAAGGGCAAGGAAGCCATGGCCCAGAAGGTCGACCTCCTGGTGAGCGTCATCCACCTCGACGCGGTCACCGACCGGTTCCGCGCCAGGTCCCGGGCCCGGAACTGGAACGCGGAGCTCCCGCGGCCCACGACGACCCCGTAGCCTCCGCCGAGGCCAGCAGGTACGCTCCCGGACGTGGAGCCCTCGCGGACCCGGATCCTGATCGTCGACGACGAGCCCCAGAACCGCCGCCTGCTCGGCGACATGCTCGAGGTCGGCTCGTACCAGGTCGAGGCTGCCGAGCACGGGGCGGCCGCGCTGGCCAAGCTGGCGGAGAAGCCCTTCCACCTGGTCATCACCGACCTGCGCATGCCCGTCATGGGAGGGCTCGAGCTGCTGGAGCAGGTCCGGATCAGCTTCCCCCGCATGCCGGTGGTGGTGGTGACCGCCCACGCCACCCTCGACACCACGCTCCAGGCCCTGCGCCTGGGCGCCACCAACTTCGTCCGCAAGCCCTTCTCGATGGACGAGATCCGGGGCGTGGTGGCCAAGGCCCTGAGGCCCTGGGGGATCGACCCGGCCGGACGCCAGGGCATCCCCCGGATCGAGAAGCGGATCGTCCTCGAGGTCGAGTCGACCCCCACGGTCATCGACCCGGTCTTCGCCCACATCTTCGACGACGCGCTCTCCCTGGGATTCCCCGAGGAGCCGCTCCGGCACAACGTCTACCTCGCGCTCTGCGAGGGCGTCGCGAACGCCATCGACCACGGCCACAAGGGCGATCCGAGCAAGCGGATCGCGGTCGAGATCCTGATCGACCACGAGCGGCTGCGGATCACGATCACGGACCAGGGGGCGGGCTTCGACCCGGCCGCGCTCCCCGACCCCACCGACCCCGACAACCTGCTCAAGACCCGGGGGCGGGGGGTCTTCCTGATGCGCTGCTACATGGACCTGGTCGAGTACCGGGACGGCGGGCGTACCCTCTGCATGGAGAAGCTCCGCATCGGCAGCGGGGCCCTGCGCGGAGTGACCGAGGGCTAAGCCCCGGCGCGGCTCCCGCCGATGCCTACCTTGGACGGGAGGCCAGGTGGACGGCGGGACCGGCAAGGAGCGCGAGTTCGTGATGTTCGCCAGCCTCTTGCTCCTGACCGGACTCCTGCTCTTGGCCCGCGGCCGCCTGACAGTGGACGCCGCCGAGCCCGGTTACCTGCTGTCGGTTCCCGGGATGGTCGCCCCGCGCTGAGGGGTACCGGACCCGCCCGGCTCCGCGCTCAGGGAGCCGCCAGGGGGACGCCGCCCGGACGGACCCGACGGGCGACCTTGTCGAGCACCGCGTTCACGAAGCCGACCGCCTTGTCCTCGGCGTAGTCCCGTACCAGCTCGAGCGCCTCGTCGAGCACCACCGGGGTCGGGACCTCGGCGGAGCGGATCAGCTCGCTGGCCGCCATCCGCATGATCGCCTTCTCGATCTTGCCGATCCGGGACAAGGGCCAGGCCTCGGGCAGGTGCTCGGCGATCAGCCGGTCGAGCTCGTCGCGCCGGGTCCAGGTATCGTCGACCAGTCCCTTGGCGAACTCGGCGACCTCGGGGGGCGCGGCGTGCAGCTCGACCACGAAGGCCAAGGCCTGGGCCGGTTCCGTAGGGACCACATCGAGCTGGTAGAGGGCCTGGACGGCCAACCAGCGTCCGGCGCTGCGACTGCTCATGGGATCGCGCAGGCTAACCGCCGGCTCTGCGGGGAGTCAATCGGCCCGAGCCCCGCCCCCCGCACCGGGTCTATACTCGGGACCGCCGATGCTCGTCCGCCCGGTCGCCGCCCTGCCCCTGCTCATCCTCCTGCTCGTCCTGGCCACCCCGTCCCGCGCCCAGGATTGGCTGCGGAGCCTGGGGACCGGGGTCGGCGACCTCGCGCGGCGCCTCGACGCCCCCAAGGCCGCGCCCATCGAGCGACCGGACCTCTACGGACGGCCCTTCCGCCTGGCCGAGCTCTCCGGCCGCGTCGTGGTCCTCTCGTTCCTGGACCGGGACGCGGTCGACGAGGCGGTCACCTGGTTGGAGCGCCAGACCACCTGGATGCTCGACCAGGAGGGTCTGGCCTTCGTCAACGTCTTCCACCCGGGCGGGATCTCCTTCCTCGTCCCCCGGGGCGAGGCGGTGGCCCGGCTCCGCAGCCAGGTGGACCGGGTCCACCGCGACCTGTCCGCCGGACTCGACCCGGGGGAGCGGGCGCGCCTCGATCGACTCCCCCGCGCGGACCCTCGCCAGATCCCGGGCCAGCGCCCCCGCCGTGGCGTACCGCTTCCCGGGATCCCGCTCGAGACACTTCAGGCAGATCGTCTCCACGTCCTGCGGAATGCCGCGTCTGACCTGCGACGGCCGGCGGATTTCCGAGTTCAGGATCGCCGCGAGCACCTCTGCCATGGAGCGCCCCTCGACGGGCGGCCGCCCTGTCAGTCCTTCGTAGAGCACCGCCCCCAGCGAGTAGATGTCGGTCCTCGGATCGGCCGGGCCTTCCTGTCCACGGGCCTGCTCGGGGGACATGTAAGCAGGGGTCCCCATCACCTGTCCGGTGACGGTCAGGCGGGTCTGCGCCGCGACGTCCGCGGCGAGCCCGAAGTCGGTCAGAAACGGCGTCCCGTCCGCCCCGATCATGATGTTCGCGGGCTTGATGTCCCGATGGACGACGCCGTTCCGGTGGGCGTAGTCGAGAGCCTCCGCCATGGACTGCACGTGGCGGAGAAGCGTCTCGAGGTCGAACATCTTCTTCCGCAGGATCCCGTCGAGGGAAGCGCCGTCGACGAGGTCCATGGTGAACCAGATGCGCCCCCGGGACTCGCCGATGTCGTGGACGGGGACGATGTTCGGGTGGCGGAGGCGTGAGGCGAGCCGTGCCTCTCTCTGGAACCGGGAGAGGAGGTCGCGTTCGGTGCTGCCGGGGAGGATCTTGACGGCGACCAGCCGCCGGAGGTCTTCCTGCCACCCGCGCCAGACCACGCCCATCCCGCCGCGGCCGAGTTCGTCGAGGAGGACCACCTTGCCGAGATTCAGGTTCGGGTTGCGGCGGGCGGCGGCGACGAGCGGCGCGATGTCGGCAGGGGCGTGGGGTCGAGCGGGTTCCGGGGAGCCTCCGGCGCCGCTGGATCGGTCGAGATCGCTGTCCTTCGGGGGGGGCACGGGGGCCAGTATAGCGGCGGGAAGAAGCCCGGTTCCGCACAGAACCGGAGCGGCGTCAGACGAATTCGATCCCGTGCGCCGCTGCGATTCCCATCGCCTTTTCCATATCGGGGCCGCCCGGCCGGGCGAACTCCGCAGCCGCGGCGTCGAAGAACGATTCGATCCCGGATGGGGAGGTCTGGACCAGCATCCTGGCCGGCGACGGGCCGTCGTTCCGGTAGGTGTGCACGGCACCGCGGGGAGCGAAGAAGGCACCGCCGGGGCCAACCTCGGTCCAGTGAGCGTCGCCGAAGAACGAGACCCTGCCCTCGAGGACGGTGAACCACTCGTCGAACTTCGGCAGCCGGTGCGGCGGAGGACCTCCCCCGGGAGGGGTCGTCTCGAGGAAGGTCGTGAGCGTCCCTCCGGTCTGCCGCGCGGAAAGAAGGACCGTGATCTCCTCGCCAAAGAGCCGCTGCACGCGCGTGTCCGCCGGCTGCACGATCGCCGGCGTACTCGCCGGCACGGTGGCGGGGACCAGCGGCGGGGCGCCGGGAAGCTGGAAGACGATCCCGTGCTCCTCCCCGATCGCGACGATCCGCGCCATGTCGGGAGCGCCCCCGCCGCGGAACACCTCGCCCGACTTCCGGAAAAACTCCTCGAACCCGCAGGGCCGGGTGGCGATCAGCTGCCGCAGAGGCGTCGTCCCCGCGTTGCGGAAAGTGTGGACGGCGTTGCGCGGGACGTAGACCGAACTCCCGGCCGGCACTTCGCGACGCTTCCCTTCGACGAGGTACTCGGCCCGTCCTTCCAGCACATGGAACCACTCGTCCTCGCGCTTGTGGAAATGGGGCGGAGGCCCGCCTCCGGGCGGAGTGAGCTCCAGGAAGAGCGTGTACGCGCCGTTGGTTTCCGCGGCGCGGAGCAGGAAGTGGACTTCTTCGCCGAACGCGCGGACGACGGCGGCCTTTTCGAAGGGAACGACCCGGGTCGGGCCCGCGGGGTGGGGACTCATGCGGGAAGATTACCGGGCCCGTGGCTCTCCGTCACGCATCCGGCGGAGTGTGCCCGTGGCCTGCGGAATCCGGTTCCGCCGCACACCCTCTCTCCCCGATTCTTCCCGGCGCCCCTACAATGCCCGCCGCACGGACCGCTCCGTGTGAGGACCGCCGCCCATGGCCATCACTGCCGCGCCGCGCGCTGATGTGGAGCCGATCGACCGCAGGCTGGGACTTCCCCCGCATCCGGCGCGACTCTGGACGTCGACGGGGGACGGCCGTGTCCGCTGCCACCTCTGTCCGCGGCGGTGTTCGCTCGCCGAGGGGGAGTATGGGTTCTGCAAGGTCCGCAAGAACGACGCGGGCCGCCTCGTCACGCTGAATTACGGGATTTCGGTTCAGCTCACCGAGGAGGTCATCGAGACGGAGGCGGTCTACCACCTCCGGCCCGGCGCGCGCATCCTCTCGCTCGGAAATGTCGGGTGCATGATGGCCTGCACGTTCTGCCAGAACTGGGCGACCTCGCAGGCGGTCCATGTCCGCGAGGAGGACGTGCGCCGCTACACCCCCGAACAGGTGGTCGAGACGGCGCTCGCCCACGGGATCGGCATCCTCTCGTGGACGTACAACGACCCCGTGGTCTGGCATGAGTTCGTGCTCGACACGGCGCGGCTGGCGAAACGCCACGGGCTCCTGAACCTCTACAAGTCGGCCTTCTCCATCGGGGCGGAAGCGATCGAGGAGTTGTGCGAGGTGATCGACATCTTCAGCCTCTCGCTCAAGTCGATGGACCCGGTCTTCTATTCGCGGATGACCCGCGCCCGCCTCGAGCCGGTCCTGGATGCGATCCGGCAGGTGCGGACTCACAGGGACAGGCACCTGGAGCTGAGCAATCTCCTGGTCACCGGCGCGAACGATAACCTCACCGAGGGGGCGAAGGTCGCGCGCTGGGTCCTTGACGAGCTGGGCGACGACGTCCCCCTCCACTTCGTGAGATTCCACCCGGCGTACCAGTACACCGCGGTCGGGCGCACGTCGATCGACGTCCTGAAGGCGGTCCGGGAACAGGCGCTCCGGATGGGCGTGAAGCACTGTTATCTCGGCAACGTCCCCGAGGCGGGTCCGTGGACCGACACCTCCTGTGGAGGCTGCGGCGCCGTCCTCGTGCGGCGGTTTGGACTGGTCTCCTCCACGCCGGGGCTGAACGCCTCCGGATGCTGCTCCTCGTGCGGTCGGCTTTCCCCCGTGGTCCCCGGGCCGACGGGCCACGGACCGGCCGCCGCCCCGGCCGTCCTGCCGGGACGGGAGATCACGCACCTCTGGCACGGCGAGAGCACCTCGGGACACGTCTCCCTTCAGAACCTCACCGGATCACCCCGGGTCGCGATCCTCCGTCCCGACCTCCGCGCTCCCGCCGGCCGCGCCATTCCCCTCCGGCCCGGCGAACAGTGGAGGCTCATGGTCTCGCGCGAACACCCGGACTCCCCCGGCGCGGCGCTCTCCGTCCCCGACGGCGTCCAGGCCGAATTCTGGGACGTCCTCGACCGCGCACACTTCCCCACCGCCCAGGAGATGCGCCCGTGAACCCCGAATCGCAGCTCCTCCACCGCCGCATCCCTGTCCAGGGCGCACACCCGAACGTCACGCCGCTGTTCCAGTGCAGCTCCTTCTTCTCGGACTCGGAGTGGTTCTATTCGCGGAAGTCGAATCCGAACACGGACGAGCTCGAAGCGGCGGTGCGGGACATCGAAGGGTGCCCGCACGCGATCTCGGTCACGAGCGGGATGGCGGCGATCACGCTCGCGCTGCGGCTCCTCCGGCCGGGGGAACGCCTGGCGGCGAATGCGCTCGTCTATGGATGCTCCTACCGGCTGTTCGCGGACTTCTGCGCGCACTACGGGATCGGGTTCGACGTCCTGGACTTCTCCGATCCCGAGGCGCTCCGCGCCGGCCTCAGGCCCGAGACGAGGATGGTGCTGTTCGAGACCCCGACGAATCCCCTCCTCCGCACGGTCTCGATCCACGGAGTCGCGGAGGCCGTCCGCGTGGCCTCCCCCGGCGCGCTGGTCGTGGTCGACAACACCTGGGCCACACCGTACTTCCAGAAGCCGCTCGACCACGGGGCCGACCTGTCGCTGGTCAGCGCGACCAAGTTCTTCTCCGGACACAGCGACGTCATGGGCGGGGTGATCACGACCCGGCGCGACGACCTGGCGGAGGAGATCCGCAGGATGCGGTTCTACTCCGGCGCCATGCTCGACCCTCACTCCGCCTGGATGCTCCGCCGGAGCCTGCAGACGTTCGCGCTGCGGATGCGGCACCACGCGGCGACCTTCGAAGGGCTGGCAGCGCACCTCCGGGCCCACCCGGCGGTGGCCCGCGTCTTCGTCCCCGACGTCGACGGCCGCCAGCTGACCGGATACGGCGGAATCCTCTTCATCGAACTCGACCCCGCGCTCGAGTCCGCCGTCGGCGCCTTCATGGACGGTCTCCGGCTCTTCGACCGCGGGACCTCGATGGCGAGCGTCGTCTCCGCCGTCGCGCAACCGTGGAGCGGCAGCCACCTCTCGATGACGGATGAGGAGAAACGCCGCGCGGGGATCGGGAAGACGCTGGTGCGGCTCTGCTTCGGACTCGAGGATCCGGCCGACCTCAGGGCGGATCTCACGCAGGCGCTCGACCGGGTCGCCGCCGGGCTGCGTGCCGGGACTCCGGCATGAAGCGCCTGATTCCGCTGGCGGTTTTCCCCCTGGTCCAGGTGGCGGCGTTCGTGGGCGCCGGCGTGACGTACGCCGAGTTTCCCTGGATCGCCGCGGGGCTGCTGGCGGTCTCCGTGCTCTCGCTCGACCTCACCGTGCACATCTTCCTGCACGAGTGCATCCACGCCCTTCACTGGGAGCGCGTCCCCTGGCCGGGGGCCTTCGCTCTGACGGCGATCGGCGGGCTCCCGTTCGACGGGTATCGGCTGCACCACTACAACCATCACCGTCACGACAACGGGCCGGAGGATTTCTCGACGACCTGGTCCTGGGACGGCTCGGGCGGCCGACGCCCCCGCAATCTCCTCGCCTACATGATCCTCTGGCCCGGCGAGCTCGCGCGGGCCCGCCGTGCGATCCAGATCCAGGCCGCCGCCGGAGAGATCCCGCCTGGACTCCAGAGCCGGCTCCGGCTTCAGAAGATCTTCCTCGCGGTGCTTCTCCTCACGCTCGCCCTCGTCTCCTGGCCCTGGGCGCTCGGATACGCCGTCATGGTCTACGGCGGGTGGGCCCTCGTCTCGCTCCACAACTACGGCCAGCACCTGCCGATCGAGGGAGGCGGGCCGGTCACGAGCGTCCCCGGCCGCGCCTACAACGCCCTCCTGTTCAACAACGGCCTCCACGTCGAACACCACGCGAACCCCGCGGTCCCGTGGCACGCCATCACACCCGACCCGGCCTCACAGCGCACCGCCGCGCCGCACCTCGTCGCCCCCCTCCTCCCCGGCGCGACACGCGGCAGGGTGAGCGCATGACGGAGGAAGCGTTCGGGAAGATCCTCCAGGACGGGTCGCCGGTCGTCGCGGCGGGGATCGTCCTCGTCGCGTTCGCGGCGGGAGGGTGGATCACGCGGCGGGATGCGCGGGATTGGCCGCTGTCGAAGGGAAAGCGGCTCGGGCTGTTCGCGTCGGTCTTCATTGCGGGGCTGGCGGGGTGCGCGATTCCCGCGTTTTTCGCGGAGGACATCATCGGGCGGCACGCGCTTCTCGAGTGGCGCGGTCCGAAGACGATTCTCGGGGGGCTCCTCGGCGGGTTCGCGGGGGCGACGGTGTTCAAGGCGGTGACCCGGACGGCGTACGACACGAGCGACGCCTTCGCGCGCGGGACCTGCCTCATGCTGGCGATCGGGCGGCTCGGATGCGCGGCGCGGCACTGCTGTTTCGGGATCGAGGTCCCGGCGGCGATCGGACTCGACTTCGGGGACGGCGTCGCGCGCCTGCCGGTGCAGGTGCTCGAAGCGGGTGCGGTCTTCGGCCTGTTCCTGTTCCTGCACGCGCTGCACCGCCGCGGGCTTGCGCGCAACCGGCGGTTTTTTATTTTCCTGCTCGCCTACGGCCTGATGCGGTTCGGGTTTGAGTTCGGCAGGGAGCAGGTCGCCGGGGGCTGGTTCGGGCTCGGGCTTTACCAGTGGCTCGCGCTGGCGACCGCGGCGATCGGCGGTTTCCAGATTCTGAAGCGCGCCCCGGCGCCGGAGCCCGAGCCGGCGGGAGCGCTCCGGTGAGCCGCGCCGCATTCCGCTACGACGGCCCGGGCCCGGAGCTGGCCCGTCGCCAGATCCTGGGGGTTCCGGTGGGCGCATTCCACGCCGCGGCGCTCCGGGCCGCGGGCGGGGCGGACCCTGCGGGCGCCGCGTGGGAGATCCTGCTCGGCAACCGCCTGCTGTTCGACGCGGGAGGGCTGAGCCTCCTCGAGGGAGCGCTCCGCGGCCTCCCCGACCGGACCGGACGGGTGGAGTTCCTCCTCGTCCCCGATCCCGTCGCCGCGCGCGACTTTTACGGTCTCCAGTCCGGCCTCCGCCCCGACGGGACGGTCCGGTTGCCCGTCGAGGCGCGCCGCCGGGGGGCGTCCGCGGATTCGCCGCTGGAGACGGTTCGCCTCGTTCTCCCCTCATCGCTCACGCCGATTCCCTTCCCGCGCTCCCTCGCCGAGCCGACCGAGACCTCCGTCCCCCACGCGCTCCTCCTCTCCCGCGACGGCGACTTCGACCTCCTTTTCGCCAGCCAGATCGCGTGGCCCGCGGAACTCCGCCGCCTCGTCCCGCGCAGCCCGGGGGCGCTTCTCCGCTCGCTGTTCCGCCGCGAGCCGCGCGACCGGGGGCTTCGGGCTGCGACCGCGTGGCGCGAGATCGACCGGACTGCCGAGATTCACCCGACCGCGGTGATCGAGGGTTCGCGGATCGGCCCCGGGGTCCGGGTCGGCGCGCACTGCACGGTCCGGTTCAGCACGCTGGCCGCCGATGTCCGGCTGCACGACGGCGCCAAGGTCGAGTTCTCGAGCGTGGGGCGGGGATCCTGGCTGATGCACGACCTGGTGCTGTTCCGGTGCCACGTGGAGGAGGAGGTTTTCCTGATCCACGGGCCGTACCAGTTTTCGAGTTTTCACACGCGGAGCGCGGCGTTCGCGACGATCCTGATGGACTGGCTGCCGCACGGCGGGGCGTTCCGGGTCATGACGGACGCGGGGCTGCGCGAGTACCGGGGACGGTTTCTCGGGTCGGTCTACCGGGAGGGAGCGCGGACGCTCGGCGGGGCGCTCCTGGCGCCCGGGCGGATCGTTCCCGAAAACACCTGGCTCGCGGGCGACCCGGACCAGGTCCACCGCCGGATCGATCCGGGGCTTCCGCAGGAAAGTCCCGTCCCTCCCGGGCGAAAGGACGCCGCCGCCGGCGCACCCGCCCCTTCCGTCCGTCCACTCTCATCCCAGATTCCCTGAACCGGAGACGACATGGCCAACGAGACCGTCTGGAAGGCCGCGCTGCAGGTGGAGGAGTGGGCGGGCGAAGTGCGTGTCAACGCGATCCGCGTCCTCGCGATCGTCGCGTTCTACGCGCAGCACCTCGTGAACATTTACATCGTCAAGGAGCCGCTCGGCCCGGCGTATCACCTGGCGATCACGGCAATCGCGCTCGGCTGGGTCGCGACCGCGGTGACCCTCCACCTCGCGCTCGGACGGCGGTATCGCCCGGCCTGGCTGCCGTACGCGGTGGTCTCGGCGGACCTCCTTCTGGTCACGCTCCTGCTCATGGTCAGCGACGGCCCGCAGAGCGCGCTTCTCGTGCTCCTGCTGCTCGTCGTCGCGACGACCGCCGTCCGGCTCAACCTGGCACTGGTCCGCACGGCGACGGCCCTGGCGGCCTTCGCGTACGGCGCTGTCCTCGTCCACGCCTATGAGTTCCGCCCGGAGTGGGTCGTCCCCCGGCGGCAGCAGGTGATCTTCACCCTCGCCCTGGGCTGCGCCGGGCTGCTCGCAGGGCAGTCCGTCCGGCGCGCCCGCCGGCTGGCCGCGGACTACCACGACCGGATCGTCTTCCTCGCCGCCCAACCCGGCGCCCCCGAGGGAGGCCGCTCGTGAACCTCTGCCGCTGCACGAACTGCGGATCCTGGTTCGACCTTCAGCGGTTCCCGCGCTGCCCCGTCTGCGGAACCGACTCGATCCCGATGGCGATGCCCAGAGGGGCCGCCGGCAGTCCCACCTACGGGGAAGCGGAGCGCGAAGCCGAGCGGGATCGCAGCCTCTCGCGCTGGATGCTGCTCCTCGGCGTCTTCCTCGGTCTTGCCGGCCCGCTCGCCCTGGTCCGGGCGGACACCTCGCTCACGCTCCCGATGTTCTTCATGATGTTCCTGATGCTGGCCGTCGTCACCGTCTTCGGACTGAGCGGGAACCCGAAGACCGACTCGATCCGGTACGCGGCGGGGCAGGTCGCCCGCAGCGCCCTGCTCACGATCGCCATCGCGATCGCCGTCGCCTGCCTTGCCGGCGGGGTCGCGCTGGTGCTGCTGTTCGTGGCGTGCGTGGCCTGAGCGCGGGCGGCCCCTACGGTTTCTCCGGCGCCCGGTTCTCGATCCCGCGGCGGAACCGCGCGATCCACCCCGCCATCATCGCCCCGGGGATGGTTCCGTCCGCCCGGCACTCGGCTTCCGTGGCCCCCCAGTAGAACGAGATCCAGCCGCAGGCGGTCGCGCGCGACCGCTGGAGAAACTCCTCGAACTCTTCGGGGCCGCAGCGAAGCGGGAATGTCTCCTCGATCACGACGGGCTTTCCGACCGAGAACCCTTCGAGCGTCCGGATCGCCTCCCCGACCTTTCCCTGGACGGGGTAGATGTGGACGGAGAGGAAGTCCAGCCCCGCGGCGACGCGGTCGGGAGGGAAGCCGGAGGTCAGCGCGTTCGGCCGGTCGAGGGACCAGTCCACCAGCCCGACCGTGACGAGGCGCCCCGGGTCGCAGCGCCGGACGACTCCCGCGAGCCGGGCGATCCAGGCCTCCGCCACCTGCGGCCGCGTCCGGCCCGCCGTCTCCCGGGTCACGAACTGCACGAAACACTTTCCGCCGAACTCCGGCCCGAGCCACCCGGGCTGGATTCCCTGCTCCCCCGGAACGACGGGCTCGTTCATGAGGTCGTAGCAGAAGACCGCCGGGCTTCGCGAGCAGGCCGTCGCCACGGCTTCCCAGAACTTTTCCTGCGCCGCCCACCGCGCCGATTCGTCCATCGCGTCGTACCACGCGGGGACATCCTTCCGGTGGTAGCAGCCGAGCCCGGTGATGTTCAGGCGAAGGCCCGTCCGCTCCGCCATCTCGCAGAGCCGCATCAGGCGCGACAGCCGTTCCCCGTCGGGCTCCGTCGCGGACTTCATGAAGCTCCCGAACTGCAGGTGCACGCGGACGACATTCGCCCCGAGCGCTTTCATCTCGCGGAAATCCTCCGCGACCGTTTCCCACTCGTCGTCCCAGTACTCCTCGATCAGGCGCCCCGAGCGGTCGTGGTCGTAGTTGACCCCCCAGGGAACAAACGCTTCCTCCGTATCCCCGAGCACGAATCCCCGTCCGTCCTCCGAAACCGCCACCCGCTCCATCGACGGCGCGCAGGCCGTGAGAAGCAGCGGCAACACCCAGAGCAGTCGTGTCATTGCGCCGCCCTCATCCGGTTCCGCTCCGTCGCCGCCGCAGCCAGCGCCGCCTCGACCGCCCCCAGGAACGCCGCGGCGTCCGCGACCGGGGCGGGGAAGGCGCCGACGCCGATCGAGACCGTGATCCGTCCCCCCGGCATCTCGGCACGGTTGGGAAGGGGGGAATTCGCGACCATGGAGCGGATCCACTCGGCGATCTCCGCGCCTTTGTCCATATCCGTCTCCGGCATCAGGATCGCCAGCCTCCCCGGGGCGAACCGGACCAGAAGGTCGGTGTCGCGCACCTGGGCGGTGAAGAGTTTCGCGATCGCCTGCAGCAGCCCTTCCGCGGCCTGCCTCCCGAACGACGACTCGTACCGGTCGAAGTAGTCGATCTCCGCGACGGCGAGCGCGATCGGCCGCTCCGTGCGCCGCGCGCGCTTGAGCTCCCGCCCGATGACGTCGTCGAACAGGCGGCGGGACGCCAGTCCCGTGGCCGCGTCGACGGTGGCGGCCGCTTCGGCGC
>JABWAY010000373.1 GCA_013360825.1 Candidatus Brocadiia bacterium
CCCTCGCGCGCGCCGGCGCTGCCAAGGCTGCGGACGATCACATGCAGCCCGTCGGCGCCCGCGAGCGTCGTCATCCCGAGGTCGCTAACCACGAACCACTGGTGCGCGGCCGGGTGCTCCCAGGATTCGGTGTCGGGCACGGCGGCCCGCAGCACATAGACCCCGGCCGGAAGCCCGCCGAGCACCTCGTCGAGCGGCAGGCGGGTGGTCATGTCGCGGTTGACCTCCATTGCCACCTCGGCAGTGCCGCTCCAGACCTCCTCGGCGATGCCGGCCACGAATTCCTCGTCCTCGTAGTCCTGCAGCGGCCGACCGAAATAGCGGTCGAGCACCGAGCGGACGACCCCCCGGAGCCCCGGGCCCGCCTCCAGCACCACCTCGACCTCGTCGCCGCGCTGCAACCCCGCGAACGGCTCCCCGCCCCGCGCGGGGACGGCGAGGAGCAGGAAAACGAGGGCGTGGCGGAGGCGCATCACCGGATCTTATCGTCCTCCGCCGTCCGGCGCCGCGCCCGCTGTTCCATTCCCTCGATCAGCTGCAGGCGTTCGTCGATCAGCACGCGTTCCTCGCTCCCGTCCGGGTAGACCGCCCGCGCGCGTTCGTACGGCTCGCGGGCCTCGAGGGCCCGGTCGCCGGAGAAGAGCATCTCCGCGTAGAGCAGGGCCTGTCCCGGGTCGCGGCCGGCGGCCCGGGCGGCGCGCTCGATCCCGGCGGCCCGGTCCCCGTTCGACCAGAGCCGGCGCGCCTCGTGCGCGTCCTCCTCCGCGAGGACTTCCGCCCGGCGGACCGGCGCCCGGGTGATCTGCCGGGCGATGACGATGAGCGCGCCGCCGAGGGACACCGCGGCGAAGGCGACCCCGGCGAGGACCAGCGAGCGCAGGCGGCGCTCAAAACGCGCCGCGGACTCGGGGCGGGAGAACGCTTCGAGAATGTGATTGACGCGTTCCTCGATCGACATGTGCGTGAAGAACCAGACCTTGCGGACGTCGCCGGAGAGCTCGGCGACCTTTTCGAGGGCGGCGACGAAGCTGGTGGCGTCGACGGTGCGGGCGGCGAACAGGTCGGCCTGGCGTTCGAAGCGACGGGAGAGGAAGCCGAAGCCGGCGCCGCCGGCGAGGGCGACGGCGACGAGGGAGACGCCGGCGCGGGCGCCCTCGGAGGCGACCGTCGCGAAGGCGTCGTCGGCGAAGGTGACGAAGAAGGCGAGGGAGAGGGCGAGGAGGAAGTAGACCTGGAGGTGGCGGTGGCGGATGTGCCCGAGCTCGTGGGCGAGGACGGCGGCGAGTTCCTCGGGGGAGAACCGGGCGAGCATTTCGTCGGTGAAGAGGACGACGCGGGTGCGGGGGAGGATGCCGACGACGGCGGCGTTGATGTGGCCGAAGCCGCGGGTGGGCCAGACGAGGAACCGGGGGCGGGGGACGCCGGCGGCGTCGCAGAGGTCGCGGAGTCGGTCGAGGGTGGGGCCTTCCGGCATCGCGAACGCCCCCCAGACGCGGGCGAGGAACGACGGGGCGGCGGCGACGAGGGTCACGGCGATCCCGAGGAGGAGGAGCCAGGAGAGGAACGGGGCGATCGCGAACGCGCGGCGCAGCGGGGTGACGGCCTGGATGACGTCGAAGAGCGACAGCACGGACAGGGCGGGGATGAGCGGGAGGATGAGCCCCATGCGGGCCTGGAACGACAGGTAGGGTCCGAGGGGGAGGCGGGTGCCGCGCGCGGCGGACTCGATCCGGTTCAGGCCCGCGAACGACGCGAGGACGAGGAGCACCAGCGGGGCGACCAGCGCGAGGAGCCCGACGACCGGGACGCCGCCCAGGCCGAGCGTGTGCGAGACGAACCAGGGCCAGTTGAAGTTCCAGACGAGGGATGCGTAGAGGGCGAGGGCGAGCGCACGGTAGGCGGCGGAGCAGCGCAGAAGCCATGCGACATGCTCGTGCCAGGGCCGCCCCGCGCGGTGGCGGGACTCGAGGAGGACGACGAGCCGCGAGGCGGCGAGCTGGAAGAGGAGCAGTCCCGGGAGGGCGAGCAGCGTCGCGCGCGGGTCGAAGTACGGCGTGGACCATTCGGGGTCCCAGAGGATCCCGAGGGCGATGCCGGCCAGCAGGATGAAGATCGGGAGCACCGGAGGTCAGCGCCGCGCGGCCAGGGTCATGTCTTCAGCACGCGGTTCATGCTCCCCGAGCGGAGCGGCTCCAGCTCCAGGGAGACCCAGGTGTACCCGAGGTCGCGCAGGCCGCGCGCGATGGCGTCGCGCTGTTCGAGCACGCGCGGCATGTCGCCCGCGCCGACCTCGATCCGCGCGACGGCCTCGTGATGCCGGACCCGGAACTCCCGGAACCCGAGCCGCCGGAGGAACGCCTCGGCGTCGCCGACCTGTTTCAGTTTCTCCGGCGTGATGGCCGTGCCGTAGGGGAACCGGCTCGAAAGACACGGGGCGGCCGGCTTGTCCCAGTTCGGGAGCCCGAGTTCGCGGGCGGCGGCGCGGACGTCGGCCTTCGTGAACCCGGCTTCGCGAAGGGGGCTCCGGACGGCGTGCTCGGTCGCGGCCCGGGCCCCCGGGCGCCAGTCGCCGACGTCGTCCAGGTTCTGGCCGTCGAGGACGGCCGCGATTCCTTCCCTCCGCGCGATCTCGACCAGCTCGTCGTAGAGCTCGCTCTTGCAGAACCAGCACCGGTTCGGCGGGTTCTTTGCATAGTCGCCGCGATCGAGCTCGTGCGTGCGGATCGTGCGGACGGGGAACCCCGCGGCGCGGGCCGTCTCCGCGGCCGACGCTTCATCGTCGGCGGCAAGGCTTTCCGAGACCGCGAGGACCGCGACGGCCCTCGGGCCGAGGACGGCGTGCGCGACCGCGGCCACGAGCGTCGAGTCGACGCCCCCGGAGTAGGCCACGACGGCGGACGGCAGGCCGCCGATCAGTTGTCGGAGGGAATCCAGTCGTTCCATGCACGCTGTCTCCGGCTGGCGAGAAATCCGATCAGGAGGGAGGCGACGACGATCCCGCCCGGGACCGCCAGCATCAGGAAGGCCGGGTTCTCCGGTTCCCGGGGCGAGGCGAGCGTCCAGGTGCGGGCGATGACGTAGGGGGCGGAGACCGGCTCGCCGCGGCGGTTCTTCCAGGCCGCGACTTTCCAGAACAACCCCGTGAATTCGATCCGGCCATGCGCGGCCGGGGAAGGGCCGGGCTCGAGGAAGAGCGCGACCACGCGGTCGCCGCTCGCGGAGTCCACGACGAGCGCTTCGCACGCCCGCGACGCATCCGCCGGGGCATGGCCGTGGGATTCGAAGAGGACCTGGACGCGGCACGGGGCCGGGTCGCCGAGGATGACGCCGCCGCAGCGGACGGGTCTGGCGCGCCAGATGTCCGGATGTGCGGCGAGGGTGGAGCCGGCGACGGCCTCGCCGGGCCCCGGGGTCTCCCATGCCTGCCAGAGGAGTCGGCGGTAGAGAGCATCTTCGCGGGCCGGCGTCCCGTCGGTGGTCGGAGGGAGCGGCGCCGCGGGCTGCGCGGGCAGGTTGAGGGCGAATGCGAGGATCAGCGTCATCGTACGCACGCCGGGAGTCTATCCCCGGACGGGGGCGAATGGGCGGATTGTCCGCCCCGGATCCACCGCGCGCCGGGGCACGCCGGGTGATAACCTGTCGGCGTGACCCGGCCGCTCCCCGCCCTGCTCCTCCTGGCGACCCTCACGGCCGCCGCCGCCG
>JABWAY010000374.1 GCA_013360825.1 Candidatus Brocadiia bacterium
GCTTGTCCCGATGGTGGCGCCGACGACGACGCCGGGGAGGCTCCGGACCGTGCTGGCCGG
Source organism: Candidatus Brocadiia bacterium (assembly GCA_013360825.1). GTDB lineage: Bacteria > Planctomycetota > MHYJ01 > WSZJ01 > WSZJ01 > WSZJ01. Next base: position 61 of record JABWAY010000374.1, read on the forward strand.
GCGGGGCGGGTTCGTCTACCTGGTTTCGGTCGCGGGGGTGACGGGGGCGCGGCGGGATCTCCCGGCCGGGCTTGCCGCGTTCGCCGCGAGGGTCGGACGCGCGACGGACCGGCCGGTCTGCGTGGGATTCGGGATCGCCACCGCGGCGCACGTCCGCGCGGTCGGAGCGTTCGCCGACGGCGTCATCGTCGGATCCGCGCTGATCCGTGTGATCGCGGCCGCGGGGCCGAAGAAGGCCGCGGCCGCCGCGGGACGGTATCTCGGCACCCTCAGGAGGGCCTGCGATGCTGCGCGGCGTTAGAGGGGCGGTCGGGATCGAGGAGAACACGCGCGAGGCGATCCTCGCCGCGACCCGGGACCTGCTCGCCCGGCTCGCGGAGGCGAACGCCCTGCGGCCGGACGCGATGTCGATGATCCTGTTCACCGCCACCACCGACCTGACCGCCGCCTTCCCGGCGACCGCCGCGCGCGAGCTCGGATGGACGCGCGTCCCGCTCATGTGCTCCCCCGAGCTCGACGTCACCGGCGCCCCCCCGCGGATCGTCCGCGTCATGATCCTCGCCGAGACGCCGCTCGACCCCGCACAGATCCGCCACCTCTACCTCGGCCGCGCCGCAGTCCTCCGCCCCGATCTCGCCCCGGACGCCGGCCGATGACGCGCGCCGAACTCTTCGAATCGTTCAAACCGCGAATCCCGGCCACGCCGTGGATGCGGGTCCGCCCCGCTTCGCATACCGTCATCCCTGTCCGATACGCCCGGGTCCCCGGCGCCGCGTCCGCGCCCGGGACCCCACCCTTACCACTGGAGGCCCCAGGGCCATGACCCCCCCTGCCAAACCTGCCGAGAGCGATACCGCCATGATCGTCGTGATGAAAGGGACTGCGACGGCGCGCGAGACCGGCGCCGTGCTGCAGTCGATCGAAGGACTCGGATTCCGCCCGCACATCTCGAGCGGCGAGGAGCGGACGGTGATCGGGATCATCGGAAGCGAGCGCAAGGTGGATCCGTCGGCGTTCGAGGGGCTGGCGGGGGTGGAGCGGGTGATTCCGATCCTGAAGCCGTACAAGCTGGCGAGCCGGGAGTTCAAGCAGGAGGACACGGTCGTCGAGGTGCGGGGCCGACGGATCGGGGGGCGGAGCATCGTGGTGATGGCCGGGCCGTGCGCGGTCGAGTCGCGGGAGCAGGTGCAGGAGACGGCGAAGCGTGTCCGGGCGGCGGGGGCGACGGTGCTGCGCGGGGGGGCGTACAAGCCGCGGACGAGTCCGTACGCGTTCCAGGGAATGGGGCGCCCCGGCCTCGAAATCCTGCGCGAGGCCGCGGACGCGAACGATCTCGCTGTCGTGACGGAGATCATCTCGGTGCAGGACATCCCGGCGATGGTGGAGTTCGCCGACATCCTCCAGATCGGCGCGCGGAACATGCAGAACTTCAACCTCCTCGAGGAGGTCGGCCGCGCCGGCAAGCCGGTGCTGCTCAAGCGCGGGATGATGTCGACGCTGGAGGAACTGCTGTTGTCGGCGGAGTACATCCTGTCGACGGGGAACTACAACGTGATCCTCTGCGAACGCGGGATCCGGACGTTCGAGAAGTTCACGCGCAACACCTACGACGTCTCCGCCGTGCCGGTGCTGAAGAAGCTCTCCCACCTCCCGGTGATCTGCGACCCTTCGCACGCCGCGGGGGACCGCGATCTCGTTCCGGCCCTCGCCCGCGCCGGCGTCGCCGCCGGCGCCGACGGCCTCATCATCGAAGTTCACCCGAATCCGGCGGTCGCGAAATGCGACGGCGCGCAGTCGCTGACCCCCGACCAGTTCGACGCCCTCATGAAGGAGGTCGGCGCGATCGCGCGCTGCATCGGGCGCTCGGTCTGAACCCGACCGGGTTCCGCCGATAAGAAAACGGGAAGGGTATCGGGAACTCCCGCGTTAAAGTCGTGATCCGCCCGCAGGGTCCCAGGAGGCCGCGAGACCTTCCCCCGCCGGCGGACTGTCCAAGCAGGAGTTTCCCGTGACAAAGACTGTCCTGCCCGCGCTCGCCCTCTCGATCCTCTCCGCCCTGACGGCCACCGCAGGGCCGTCGCAGGAGGAACTGATCAAGAAGCGCGACAAGAAGCTGGGAGAGGCGTGGGTCACGAAGCAGCCGTGGTTCACCGACTATGCCAAGGCGAAGGCCGAGGCGGCGAAGTCCGGGAAGATCATCTTCACCTATTTCAGCCGAAGCTATTCCCCCTGACCCCCCTGCATGAGCATGGAGAGCGGTCCGCTCTCCGGGGACGAGTTCGGCGACTTCGCTTCGAAGGTCGTCCTCTACCTGAACGTGACGTCGCATGTGAAGACGGACGCCGACCAGGATCTGCTGGGGGCGAAGGGCGGGAGCGGGTTCCCGTACCTGGTGTTCCTTGCCGCGGACGGGAAGATTCTCGCGAAGCACAATTATCCGCGCCCGCGGACGGCGGACGGATTCGGGGAGACGCTGGAGGAGGCGGAGGCGGCGGTGGCCCTGCGCGCGAAGGCGGCGGGCGGGGATGCGGATGCGGTCAGGGAGGTGTTCGGGCAGGACCTGGAGTACGGGAACCTGACGGCGAAGGAGGCGACGGCGGCGGTCGCCGGGATGAAGAATCTCGCGGCGGAGGACAAGGCCCGCTACGACGGGCTGATCGCGAACCTCGAGTTCCGCGAGATCATGGCCGGCATCAACAAGAAGGCGGAGGAACTGGGCGACGCCCTGACGCCCGATGCGATCAAGGGGCTGCAGGCGGACGCGGGGAAGCAGTTCATCGCGATGTGGACTGCGAAGCGGATTCCGAGCGGCGAGCAGGAGCGGCGGACGTTCTACGTGTTCCTCGGGATCGGCGGCGAGGCGGAGAAGGACAGCGCGGCGCTGGAGGCGTCGATCGAGGAGATGAAGACGTGGCCGTCGAATCCGAACCTTGCGAAGCGGATCGCGGAGGCGGAGGCGGCGTTGAAGGCGCTCGGGACGAAGTAGACGCGGGGACGGAATTCTGCCGGGGAGGCCGGGACACCGGTCTCCCCGGTTTTTTTGCGGGCGGGAGGCCTTCCGGTGCGGGGTCCCGGCTGGCATGATCCTGCGAACTCAAAACCTTCCGGGGAGACACGCATGCCGCTGGTCCGGATTTCCGTCGACGGGGGATGGTCGCGCGAGCGGCTGGGAAAGCTGAGCGACGCGATTCACCGGGCGCTGGTCGACGCGGCGAAGGCGCCGGCGGAGGGGAAGTTCCAGATCGTCACGGAGCATGCGGCGGGGGGGATCGTGCACCCGCCGGCGTTCCAGGGGATTCCGAAGACGGACGGGATCGTGATCGTGCAGATCACGATGAACGCGGGGCGTGCGCCGGAGGTGAAGCGGGGGCTGTACGCGGCGCTGGCGGCGAACTGCCTGGAGGCGGCCGGGGTGGAGCCGGACGACCTGGTGGTGAGCCTGGTCGAGGTGCCGAAGGAGAACTGGAGCTGGGGGCGCGGCGTGATGACCTATGCGCCGGAGTAGAGGGGGGCTGCGGGTCGCGATCATCGGGCTGGGGCAGATCGGCGGGTCGCTCGGGATGGCGCTTGTGGGCGGCCGGCTTGCGGCGCGCGTCATCGGGATCGACAGGGACGCGCGGGTGCGGCGGCGCGCGCTG
>JABWAY010000038.1 GCA_013360825.1 Candidatus Brocadiia bacterium
GGGGGATGGACCGCGGCCGGCAGTTCCTCCACCCCGGTCCGCACGATCGACCCGACCTGCGCCATCGAGGCGCCATCCCTCACCAGCGTCGGCGCCTGCCCCCCGTGATACGCCTCTGCCACCGTGGCCGGCGAGGCGGCAAGCGCCTTCACCGCCAGCGCAGCCTCCTCCGGCGTCATGTGCTCCCGGCGGACTGCCAGCGCGATCGCCAGCACCCGCCGCTGCGAAACGTTCACTGTGGGCTCCGTGGGTTCCGCGAGTATCCCCGGCGGCCCGCGCCGATTCCAGCGAAAGACTCCGCCCGGCCGTTCATTGACCCCCCTCGTTCGCCCCCTCTACAATCTCCCTCTTCCCCAGATGCCGGACTGTCCGCCGCGGCCCCCCGCGGCGCTTCGGAGCCGCCCCCATGCCCGTCTTCCCCCCCATCGACGACTTCCCGCGCCGCCACATCGCCCTCTCCGCCGCCGACATCGGCGCCATGACCCGTGAGGTCGGCGCGAAGTCCCTCGACGACCTCATCAACCACGTCGTCCCCGCCGGGATCCGCCTGAAATCGGCGCTCAACCTGCCGCCGGCGCGGAGCGAGCGGGAAGCGCTGGAGGACCTGGCCGGGATGGCGGCCGAGAACGAGGTCTGGCGGTCGTACCTCGGGCTCGGCTATCACGACACGATCACCCCCGGGGTGGTGCTGCGGAACATCCTGGAAAACCCGGGGTGGTACACGGCGTACACCCCCTACCAGGCGGAAATCTCCCAGGGCCGCCTGGAGATGCTCCTCAACTACCAGACGATGATCCGCGACCTCACCGGGATGGAAATCGCCAACGCCTCCCTGCTCGACGAGGGGACCGCGGCCGCCGAGGCGATGACGATGTCGCACCGGATTTCGAAGCGCGACTCGCGGACGACCTGGCTGGTGAGCGACCAGGTGCACCCGCAGACGATCGCCGTGGTGCGCGTCCGCGCGGAGGCGCTCGGCCTGACCGTCCGGGTCGAAAACCACGCCGCGTTCCGCTTCGACGAGACGACCTTCGGCTGCCTGGTGCAGTACCCGGCGACCGACGGCGCCATCCTCGACTACGCCCCCGTCTGCGCGGCGGCGCACGCGGCCGGGGCCTTCGTCACGGCGGCGTGCGATCTCCTCGCCCTGACCGTCCTGCGCGCGCCGGCGGAATTCGGCGCCGACATCGCGATCGGCAACTCCCAGCGTTTCGGCGTCCCCCTCGGCTACGGCGGCCCCCACGCGGCGTTCATGGCGACGAAGCAGGAGTACGTGCGGTCGATGCCGGGGCGGCTGATCGGGCTCTCGAAGGACCGCGACGGGAACCCGGCCCTGCGGATGGCTCTGGCCACGCGGGAGCAGCACATCCGCCGCGAGAAGGCCACGAGCAACATCTGCACGGCGCAGGTTCTGCTCGCCGTCACCGCCGCCGGGTACGCCATCTACCACGGGCCGGACGGCCTCCGGAAGATCGCCGGGCGCCTCCTGGCCCAGGCCGGAACCCTCCGCGAAGCCGCGCGCCGCGCCGGCCACGACCCCGGCGACGGCCCCGTCTTCGACACCGTCGCCGTCCGCTCCGCGCGCGCCGGCGACATCGTGCGCCGGGCGGCCGCGAAGAAGATCAACCTCCGCAGCCTCGACGACCGGACCGTCGTCATCGCCCTGGACGAAACCGTCGGCGACCGCGACATGGCGGACCTGCTCGAGATCCTCGGGTGTACCGACACCCTGGACACCGTCGCCCGCGCCGCCGGCGTCCCCCGCCTTCCGGCCCCGCACGCGCGGTCCAGCGCCTTCCTCTCCCACGAGGTCTTCCACCGGCACCACAGCGAGCACGACATGCTCCGCTACCTCCACAAGCTCGAGGTCCGGGACTTCACCCTCAACGCCGGCATGATTCCCCTCGGCTCCTGCACGATGAAACTCAACGCGACCGCCGAAATGATCCCCGTCACCCTGGCGGGATTCGGCCGCATCCACCCGTTCGCACCCCACTCCCAGGCAAAGGGCTACCAGAGACTCTTCCGCGACCTCGAATCCTGGCTTTCCGAGATCACCGGGTTCGACGCGACCTCGCTCCAGCCGAACGCCGGGTCGCAGGGGGAATACGCGGGCCTCCTCGTGATCCGCGCGTATCACCAGTCGCGGAACGAGGGGCACCGCAACGTCTGCCTCATCCCGCACTCCGCCCACGGCACCAATCCGGCCAGCGCGGTCATGGCCGGGATGACCGTCGTGGTCGTGGAGTGCGACGACGACGGGAACATCAACGTCGAGGACCTCCTGTCGAAATGCCGGGAGCACGCCGCGAACCTCGCCTGCCTGATGGTGACCTACCCGTCCACGCACGGCGTCTTCGAGGAGGACATCTCCGAAATCTGCCGGTGCATCCACGACCACGGCGGCCAGGTCTACATGGACGGCGCGAACATGAACGCCCAGGTCGGCCTCACCAACCCGGGACTCATCGGCGCCGACGTCTGCCACCTCAACCTCCACAAGACCTTCTGCATCCCCCACGGCGGCGGCGGGCCGGGAATGGGCCCCATCTGCGTCCGGAAACACCTCGCTCCGTTCCTCCCGGGACACCCCCTCGCCCGGTGCGGCGGCGAACGGGCCATCGGCCCCGTCAGCGCGGCGCCGTGGGGAAGCGCCTCGATCCTGCCGATCAGCTGGGCGTACATCGCGATGATGGGGGCGGAGGGGCTGACCATGGCGACGAAGGCGGCGATCCTGAGCGCGAACTACGTCGCGAAGAAGCTCGCCGCCGCCTACCCGACGCTGTATGTCGGCCGGCACGGGTATGTCGCCCACGAGTGCATCCTCGACCCGCGGCCGCTGCAGAAGACCGCGCATGTCCAGGCGGAGGACATCGCCAAGCGGCTGATGGACTACGGCTTCCACGCCCCGACGCTCTCCTTCCCCGTGGCAGGGACGCTGATGGTCGAGCCGACCGAATCCGAACCGCGGGCGGAACTGGACCGGTTCATCGAGGCGATGCTGGCGATCCGCGAGGAGGCACGCGAGATCGAGAGCGGCCGGGCGGACGAGGCGGACAATGTCCTGCGGAACGCCCCGCACACCGCGGCCTGCGCGCTCAAGGCGGACTGGCCGCATCCGTACTCCCGCGAAAGAGCGGTCTTCCCGAGCGCCTCCGCGCGGGAGTCCAAGTACTGGCCGACCGTCCGCCGCGTCGACGGACTCTTCGGCGACCGGAACCTGGTCTGCGCCTGCGGCACACCGGCGGACTACGCCGAGCCGCCGCCGGCGGTCGCGAAGGGGGCGGGCGGGTCGAAGGAAAAGGTGAAGGCGAAGGCGAAGAAGTAGGCCGGTCCGGGAGCGCGGAGCCAAACCCGGAAGCGGATTCGGCGTATACTATGGGGACTGCCGGTCATTATCGGCACAACCTGTCGCCTTCATCGGGAGAGACTTCATGCGCAAGACGGTCGTCCTCGCCCTCGCCGCGGCGTTCGCCACGGCCGCGATCGCAGGGGACAAGAAAGGCGGATCGAAGCACCCGGCCGGATACGCCTGGGAGGAAAATTTCGAGAATGCAAAAACCCGTGCCGCCGCTGAGGGGAAGATCATCTTCATCGACTTCTACTCCGATGGCTGAAAACACTGCAAAGATATGGATGCGGAATCGTATCCACTCGACGATGTGAAGAAGTTCCTGGAGCCGATGGTGGTCATGAAGATCAACCCCAACGGCGGCAAGGAGAACAAGAAGCTCGCGGAGCAGTTCGAGGTGAACTCCTACCCCCGCCTCATCATGCTCAAGCCGAACGGCGAGCAGCTGCACGTGGTCAAGGGCGGCCTCAAGGGGAAAGATCAGTTCATCGGCGGCTGGACGACCCACTTCTGGAACGCCTACGTCGGCGCTTCCAACGCCAAGCCCCAGGACGGGAAAGTCGCCGCGCAGAACCTGTTCCCTCTCGTGACCTGGTTCGCGCACAGCCCGATGGGTGCCCAGGCGAAGGATGCGGTGAAGCAGATGGAGGGGAACCCGGATTTCAAGACGGAATGGGAAGCGCTGACGAAGAAGAACGAGTTCGACACGCTTGTGGCGAAAGCCCCGGCGCTGATGAAGCTCGGGAAGAAGGACGACGCCAAGGCGGCCTACAAGGCGCTGGCGACGGACTATCCGGACACGAAGGAAGGCAAAGACGCGGCGGCGATGTGCAAGAAGCTGGGAGTGAAGCTGGACGCTCCCCCGCCGGTCGAGAAGAAGTAGCGCCGATCCGACCGACCCCCGCGGCCTCCGGCTGCGGGGGTTTTTTCATGGCCTGCGCGCATTCCGCTGCTCGCGGCCTGCCGAGCCCGTGTCCCGGATCGACTCCCCCTCGAGAGAGCGCGCGCGGACGATCGCGTCGGGACCGAGTTTCTGCCGCACCGCGTCAATGGCGGAGTCGAGGCGACGGTCCCGGTCGCGTCCGGCGGCGTCGAAGAGCGTGAGCTGGCCCGTCCCCGCGGGGACGAGGTTCTGTGCCTGGATCCCGAGGAGGCGGACGCGCGCGCCGCGGGACCAGGCCCGGCGGAGGAGGGCGCAGGCGGTCTCGTAGAGTTCGCGCGTGATGTCCGTGGGGCAGTCCAGCGTGAGGCTCCGGGTCACGGTCCTGAAATCGTGAAAGCGGACTTTGACCGAGACCGTGCGGGCGGCGCTCGCGTCGTCGCGCAGGCGGGTCCCGACATCCTCCGCGAGGGACAGAAGCTCCTTGTCCATCGCGGCGGTCGCCGAGAGGTCCCGCTCGAACGTCCGCTCCGCGCCGATCGAACGCGCCTCCCAGGCGGGTTCGACCCGCCGGTCGTCCTCACCTTGCGCGAGCCGCAGGATGTGCAGGCCGAGATCCCCGAGCCGATCGACCAGCCGGCGCTCGCCGGCCTCCCGGATGTCCGCGATCGTGCGCAGGCCGAGCCCCTCGAGGCGGGCCTGCGTTTTGGGACCCACCCCCCACAGCCGCCCCACCGGCAGCGGGGCCAGGATCCGCCCGACGTCGGCGTGCGGAATGACCGTGAATCCGTCCGGCTTCTCCAGGTCGCTCGCAAGCTTCGCGACGAATTTGCAGTACGAGACGCCCACCGACGCGGTCAGCCCGGTCCCCTCCCGGATCCGCGCCTTCACCTTCCGCCCCGCCTCCATCACGCTTCCGTGCAGCCGCTCCGTCCCCGCCATGTCGAGAAACGCCTCGTCGAGCGACAGGGGTTCGACAAGCGGCGTGAACGACCGGAAGACGCGCATGATGGAGCGGGAGACCTCGACGTACCGCTCCATGCGCGGCGGCACGAAAATCCCGGCCGGGCAGAGGCGGGCCGCCTGCGCCGTCGGCATCGCCGAGCGGACCCCCGACGCGCGGGCTTCGTAGCTCGCGCTCGAGACCACTCCCCGGACCCGCGACCCGCCGACGATCACGGGCTTTCCCGCCAGCGCCGGGTCGTCGAGAATCTCGACGGCGGCGTAGAAGGCGTCCATGTCCACGTGCAGGATTCGCAGCTCCACGGGATCAGCATAACCGTTGACCCGGCCGCGCAAGGAACGGTGTCATGGGGCGATGCTGAGCGCCCTCCTCGCCCTCTCGATCCTCGCCTGCCCCCCTCCCGGAATCGAGCACAAGACCGCGCACTACGACCTGTATGCCGAGACCGTCGACCCGGAGGAGATCGGGGCGCTCCTCGAGGAAGCCTGGAAGCAGTTCGCCCGGTTCTTCCTGGCCGCCCCGAAGGACCGGCTGCGCGTCGAGATCTACGCTTCGAACGAGGCTTACCAGGCGGCGCTGAAGCGGGACAAACAGGGGGAGATCCACTCCGGGGGGTACTACTCGCCGGGGACGAAGATTGCGTATCTCTGGGTGCAGCCGTCGGACTATTTCACGAGGCAGCTGATCCTGCACGAGGCGGCGCACCAGTTTCACTATCTGGCGGCGACCGAAAACAAAAACACGACGGCGCCGTGGTACGCGGAGGGGATCGCGGAGTACCTGGGGATGCACAACTGGGACGGAAAGACGCTGAAGACGGGGGTGGTCCCCGCGGTGTCGCTGGAGGACTACCCGGCGAAGGCGCTGGAGCAGTACGAAGCGATCCAGGAGGACCTGCAGGCGGCCGCGACGGGGACGGTCGCGGCCGACCGCCCGCTCGCGTGGGCGATCGTTCACTGGTCCGTGAACCGCCGGCCGCGCGAATGGGCGGCATTCGCGGCGGATATGAACCGCGGAAGGCCCGTCCGGAAGTCCTGGGAAAAAGCCATGGGGGACATGACACCGGCCTGGAAGAAGGACTTCCGGGACTGGCTCGAGTCCCACCAGCAGCCCCTCCGGATCGTCTGGATCAACTGGCAGGAGCGGGGGGAGCTGATCGAGGGGCGCGCCGCGCCGGGCGTGATCGCAGGGGCGGTCCTCAAGAAGCCGGGGCCGCGCCTGGCCGTGGAAATCGTCTCCCGGGACGGCGCGAACTCTGCCGGCCTGATGTTTCATCATGCAGGGAAGGAGGACTACTGGCTGCTCGACATCCTCGACGGGTCCCAGGCCAGCATCCGCCACCGACTGAACGGCCAGTGGGAGTCCAGGGGGGCGGTGAAGTTCGAGAAGCGCGCCGGCGCGCCCACCGCGGAACTCGTCCGGGATGGATCGGCCTCGATCCTCAAGGTGAACGGAACGGAGATCGGCCGGGTCGAAGGTTCGGGAGAAGCGGGCCCCGCGTTCGAGGGGGGCCGCGTCGTCTTCCGCCTCCTCAAGTAGCGACGCCCTTTCCCCGGAGACGTAAACTCCCCGCATGGATCCCTTCGAGATCGATCCCGACATCACCGCCGCCTCGACGCTTCACGCCGACGCCTACCGCGATCCGGCCCGGTTCGAGGCGTCGCGCGACCGGATCTTCGCCCGGAGCTGGCAGCTCCTCGGCGACGCCGCGCGCGTCCGGACGCCGGGGTCCGCCTCGCCGCACACGCTCCTGGACGGGATGCTCTCCGAGCCGCTCCTCCTGACCCGCGACGCCGACGACGCCCTCCACTGTCTCTCGAACGTCTGCACCCACCGCGGCACGCTCGTCTGCGAGGGCGACACGCACGCCCAGCAGCTCCGCTGCCGCTACCACGGCCGGCGCTTTGCCCTCGACGGGTCGTTCCTCTCCATGCCGGGATTCGAGGGAGCGCGCAGTTTTCCCGCGCCGTCGGACTCGCTCCCGAAGATCCCGCTGGAACGCTGGGGACGGTGGCTTTTCGCCTCCCTCCGCCCCGCGGTCCCGTTCGCGGAGTGGATCGGCGACGCGCAGCGGCGGCTGGCGTTCCTGCCGCTCGACTCCTTCGCGCCGGAACCCGCGCTCGCCCGCGACTACCTCGTCCAGGCGCACTGGGCACTCTACGTCGAGAACTACCTCGAGGGGTTTCACGTCCCCTTCGTCCACCCCGCGCTCAGCGCCGCCCTCGACCCCTCCGGCTACCGGACCGAGCTGTTCCGCTTGAGTTCGCTCCAGGTCGGGATCGCCGCGTCCCCCGGCGACGCCTTCACCCTCCCGGCCGGCCACCCGGACCACGGGCAGGCGGTCGCGGCGTACTACTGGTGGCTCTGGCCCAACCTGATGCTGAACTTCTACCCGTGGGGGCTCTCCGCGAACGTCGTCACCCCCCTCGCCCCGGACCGCTGCCGCGTCTCCTACCTCGCCTGGGTCCTCGACCGCTCCCGCCTCGGGACCGGCGCCGGCGGCGCGCTCGACCGCGTCGAACGGGAAGATGAGGAAGTCGTGGAATCGGTCCAGCGCGGACTCCGCTCCCGGCTCTACTCCCGCGGGCGGTACTCCCCGAAATGGGAAACCGGCGTCCACCACTTCCATCGCCTGCTCGGAACCGCACTCCGATGAACCGATCCCCGAAAGGAGCCTGACCATGCGCGTCCGCATCTTCGAAAGCGAACTCGAACTCGTGACCGGCGACATCACGGAGCAGGACGTCGAGGCCATCGTCAATCCCGCCAACCGCCTTCTGAAGCTCGGGGCCGGCGTAGCGGGCGCGATCGCGCGCAAGGGAGGCCCGATGATCCAGCGCGAGTGCGACGCGATCGGCGGGTGCGACGTCGGGTCCGCCGTGATCACCGGTTCCGGGGAGCTCCCCTGCCGCTTCGTGATCCACGCTGTCGGCCCGAAGATGGGGGAAGGCGAGGAGGACGAGAAACTCGCCTCCTGTGTCGATGCCGTCTTCGACCTCTGCGCAAAGAACAGCATCCAGACCGTCGCCTTCCCCGCCGTCTCCACCGGCGTCTACGGCGTCCCCGCGGATCTCTGCGCGAATGCGATGCTGTCCGCGACGATCCGGCGGCTCAAGGGCGAGGGCGCCCCGGGACGCGTGATCTACTGCCTGTTCGACCTCGCGACGCTCACGGAGTTCGAAACCGCGCTCGGGGAACTCTGGAAGGGACGCTGAGCGCCTAACTCCGCGCCGCCCAGCCCTCGCGCCGCAGCAGCGCCTCCACCCGCCGCCGCACCTCGTCCCGGATCCCCCGCACCGCGTCGATCCCCTGTCCTTTCGGGTCGGGCAGCGGCCAGTCCTCGACCGGAACTCCAGGAATCGCGGGACACTCCTCGCCGCAGCCGAGCGTGAACAGCCGCGCCGCCCCCGCGGCCAGTTCCGCCGTCAGCTTCCGCGGCCGGGCCCCGGAGAGATCGATTCCCGCTTCGAGCATCGCCGCCTGCACCTCGGGATGAACCCGCTCCGCGGGACGGGTCCCGGCGGAGATCGCCCGCGCTTTCGCCGGATCCGCGAGCCGCTGAAACCACGCCGCGGCCATCTGCGAACGTCCTGCGTTGTGGATGCAGGCGAAGATCACGGTCGGCACTCCCCCCACGGCTCCCCCCGACACCGCCGGCAGGATCGAAACCTCCCCGCCATCCGCCACCGGCGTCGCCAGCCCGCCGGTCCACCGCACGCTCTCCGCGCCGACGAAAATGTTCACGTGCTGCCGGATCGCCCCGTCCTCCTGCAGCACCCGGGCCACCACGCCGGGACAGTCCCGCCCGAGCGCCGCCAGCACCCCGCCCACGGTCCCGCCCCCGCCCTCCACGAGCACCCGCCGCCGCCCCCCGCTGAACGGGAGAAGCGGCCCCGGAATGTGGACGGCGATCGCCATCACCGCCGCCCCTTCTTCGCCTTCCGCGGCACCATCGCCACCTTCACGCAGTTCACCTGCGGCAACCCGTCGGCAATGCACGTCCAGCTAGACCCCTCGTCCCGGCTCGCCCAGACCTTCCCGCTCTTCGTCCCGAAATAAACCCCCGCCGGATCGCACCCGTCCACGTCCATCCCGTCCCGGAGCACGAGTTCCAGCGCATTTTTCTGCGGCAGCCCCTTCGTCATCGCCTTCCAGGTCTTCCCCGCGTCCGTCGTGCGGTAGACGCGCAGCTTCCCCTCCGGCGTGCACCGGAACCCGTCCGACTCGATCGGCAGCACGAACGCCGTGTCCGGGCAGCGCGGATGCGCGGCCATCGCGAACCCGAACGTGCTCGGCAGCCCTTTCTCCACGGGTTTCCAGGTCGCCCCCGCGTCGTCCGACCGGTACACCCCCCAGTGGTGCTGGAGGTAGAACCGCCCGGGCGCGTTGGGCGCCTGCACGATCTTGTGCACGCACTGCCCGAATTCCGGGTAGGTCTCGGGCATGAACGTGACCTTGATGTTCTTGTTCTGCGCCGACCAGCTCCGCCCGCCGTCTTCCGTGATGTAACACCCCCCGGTCGAGACCGCGATCAGCATCCGCCCGGGCGCGTCCACGTCCGGCACGATCGTGTGCAGGCACTGCCCCCCTCCACCCGGCTCCCATTTCGCCCGGTGCGGATGCCCGAACAGCCCCGCATTCAGCGCCCACGTCTTCCCCGCGTCCCGCGACTCCCACAGCGCCGCCGGCTCCGTCCCCGCGTACAGCACGTCCGGCTCCCCCTCACGCCCCGGACGGATCGACCAGACGCGCTTCAGGTTCGTCCCGGACCCCGCCGGAAACGCCAGCTGCGGCTTCTCGACCTTCGCCCACGTCTTCCCGAAATCGTCCGACGAGGTCAGCACCGCCCCGAAATGTCCACTCTCCGCCCCCGCCCAGATCCGCGACCGCCCGGCCCGCCCGTCGAACGCCAGCGCGTACAGCCCGTTCCCCGCGAGAAACGGCCCCCCGAGCTTCCAGCTCCGCCGCGAAGCATTGCTGTGGAGCAGGAACGCTCCCTTGGAAGTGCCGACAAGGACGAGGACATCGCCCGGCTTCGGACGGATCTGGCGCGGCGTGACCATGGGTGACTCCAGGAATGGGTGGGTCGGGGAAGACTAGCAGCCCCGCCCGCCCCGGTGAAGTCCTCCGATCTCACCCCGCCCGGGGGTCCCTGCCGATAAGTCTCTTCACCGATGAGCCGACTCGTCCCCATCCTCCTGCTCTGCGCCTCGAACGTCTTCATGACGATCGCCTGGTACGGGCACCTGCGCCACAAGGACAAGGGGCTCCTCCTGACGATCTTCGTGGCGTGGATGATCGCGCTCCCGGAGTACATGCTCCAGGTCCCGGCGAACCGCATGGGGCACGCCCATTTCACCGCCCCGCAACTCAAGCTGATCCAGGAAGCGATCTCGATCACCGCGTTCATCGGGTTCTCGATTCTCTACCTGCGCGAGCTGCCGAAATGGACGGACTACGTGGCGTTCGCGTTCGTGGTGGCGGGGCTCGCGATCTCGCTGTTCGGCCGGATCGCGGTCTTCAAGACCGCCTGAGGGTTCAGCGGGCGTGGTCGTCGAGGAAACCGCGGAGGCCGGCGGCATTTCCGCCGACGGCCGTCGTCGCGACCGTCTCCCCCTCCGGCCCCAGGACGGTCATCCCCGGCGTTTCGACCCCCTTGCGTGCCGCGGCGAAGGCATCCGCGTCCGGTCGGCGCAGCAGCACGCGGAGGAACGGCTCCGTCGCCCGGCGCACGCCCGCGTCCTTCAACGTCCACGAGAGCGGACCGCTCTCGAACCGGGAGGTGGGTCAGCAGGCCTCGGATCCGGAGGTCCCGACCAGGACCCGGCGCTTCTCCGCCCGGGCGCGCTCCAGCGCGAGCTGGAGCCCGTCCGGGCCGGTGAACTCCCAGGCGATCCCCTCCCAGGCCGGCCCCCTGCCCTTCCCGAGCGTCGCCGCAAGGTTGAGTTCCACGGGTTTGGTCCCGGGATCGCCGGATCGGAGAACGCCCAGGACGACGCGCGTCCCCGGGGCGCCGACCCGGATGCGGTCCTGGAGCTGGTCGTCGTTGTGAACGGGGTGGTCGTCGATGGCGATCACGACATCCCCCGGCCGGAGCCCCGATTCGCCGGCCGCGCCCTCGGGCGCGACCTCGACGACGGCGACTCCCGGGCCCGCCCCCGCCGCGGCTTCCTCCCGCCCGATCGCCCGCGCCTCCTCGAAGGTCAGCGCCCGGGTTTTCACCCCCAGCGTGGCATGCACCACCTCCGGGACCGGGGGATCCTCCGCCCGGATCGCAGAGCACAGAATCGCCAGTGCCGGCCAGGATCGTCGCATCACTGGATTCTACAACGCCCGGGGCTACGGAATTCTTCCCTCCATTGACGCCCGCCCCCTCCCCCCTGTAGACTCTGCCCCCTTCCACACACCTCAAGAAAGGCCGGAAAAGCCCATGAAGGCGAACATCCACCCCAAGTACGTCGAATGCACGGTCGTCTGCGGCTGCGGCGAGACCTTCAAGACCCGGTCCACGCGCGAGCGGATCGCGGTCGAAATCTGCTCCCACTGCCACCCGTTCTTCACGGGGAAACAGAAGTTCGTGGACACGGCCGGCATGGTGGAGAAGTTCCAGAGGAAGTTCGACCGGGTGGCGGATGCGGTCGCGGCGAAGAAGAAGAAGGACGAGGACGACCGGAAGGCGAAGCTCGCCGAGCACGCGAAGAAGATCGAGGACGACCGCCGCCGGAAGGAAGAAGACCGCAAGAAGAAGTCCGCGGAGCGCGATGCCTGGGCGGTGCGGCAGGCGCAGGCCGCCGCGGAGAAGGCCAAGGCGGAGCAGGACGCGGCGCTGTCCGCGGAAGCCCGTGGGGAGTCGGCCCCGCCGGAGCCCGCCGCCCCGGAGGGCGACGCGCCGCAGGCCTAGGGATCGAGAGCGACAAGCCGGCCCCGGACAACCGGGCCGGCTTTCTTTTTTGACCCCCGCCCTCCCACGGACCAACCATGAGCGCGATCCTCACCCGACTGAAGGCCAGCGCCGCGCGATACGAGGAGATCGAGCGGCTGATCACGGATCCGGCGGTGATCGCCAACGGCGCCCGCTATTCGGCCCTGATGAAGGAACGCGGGGGGCTGAGCCGCGATCACGACCGGGCTGTGCGCCTCACGGCCTTCCAGAAACAGATGGAGGACGCGCGCTCGCTGCTCGCGGATCCCGACCCGGAGATGCAGGCGGAGGCGCAGAAGGAACTCGACGCGGCGAAGGCCGCGATGGGCGACCTGATGAAGCAGATCGAGGACGACTTCCTCACGGAAGACGAGGACTCGCACCGCAACTCGATCGTCGAGATCCGCCCCGGCCCCGGCGGCGAAGAGGCCGCGCTGTTCGTCGCGGACCTGACGAAGCTGTACACGAAGTACGCGGAACGGAAAGGCTGGAAGGTGGAGGTCCTGGACGCCTCCGAGGCCGAAATGGGCGGATACAAGTCGATCTCGTTCCGCATCGAGGGCCGCGACGCCTACAAGTTCCTGCGGTACGAAAGCGGGACGCACCGGGTGCAGCGGGTCCCCGAAACGGAGTCCCAGGGCCGGATCCACACCTCCACCGCGACCGTCGCCGTGCTCCCCGAGGCGGAAGACGTCGACGTCGAGATCAACCCGAACGACGTCGAGATGCAGTTCACCCGCTCCGGCGGCCCCGGCGGCCAGGCCGTGAACAAGACCTCGAGCTGCGTCCTCCTCTTCCATAAGCCCAGCGGCATCCAGATCCGGTGCCAGGTCGAACGCTCCCAGCACCAGAACCGCGAGCTCGCCTACAAGATGCTGCGGGCCCGGCTGTACGACCTGGAGGTCACGAAACGGAAGAACGCCCGCGACAATCTCCGCCGCTCCCAGATCGGCACGGGCGACCGGAGCGAGAAGATCCGGACCTACAACTACCCCCAGAGCCGCATCACAGATCACCGGATCAACGTCTCCATCCACAACCTCCCCCTCGTCATGTCCACAGGCACCATGGACGAGCTCGTCCAGGCGCTCCTCGACGCCGACCGCGAGGCCAAGGTCCAGGCCCTCGCGAAGGCCGAGTAATTGAAGGTCTCCGACGTCATCGACCGGGCGACGAAACGGCTGGCGAAAGCCGGCGTCCCGTCCCCGGATTTCGACACGGAACGGCTGCTCGCCCGGACGCTGGCCTGGTCGCAGATCGACCTCATCTCCCGCAGCACGGAAGAAGTCCCCGGCGCGCTCAAACGGAAGTTCGACCAGATGGTCGCCCGCCGGGAGAAACGGGAACCCCTCCAGTACATCACCGGGACCGTCGAATTCGCCGGCCTGCGCCTCGACATCGACCGCCGCGCACTCATCCCGCGCCCCGAAACCGAGCTGATCGTCGATGAGGTTCTCGCCGGCACCGAGGACGTCCCCCTCCGCGCCCTCGACGCCTGCACCGGCTCCGGAGCCCTCGCCCTCGCCATCAAGAAAAACCGCCCGCGCTTCCAGGTCTACGCCTCCGACATCTCCCCGGACGCCCTCAAGCTCGCACGCCAGAACGCCGATAAGACGGATCTGGAGATCCGCCTCGTCCGCTCGGACCTCTTCACCGCTTTCCGCAAACCCTTCCGCGTCATCACCGTCAACCCTCCCTACATCGCGGACCCGGAGTTCCCGGGACTGCAGGCGGAGGTGCGGGACTGGGAGCCGCGGTCGGCGCTGACCGCCGGCGCGGACGGCATGGATATCCTCCGGCGGATCCCGGCGGAA
Source organism: Candidatus Brocadiia bacterium (assembly GCA_013360825.1). GTDB lineage: Bacteria > Planctomycetota > MHYJ01 > WSZJ01 > WSZJ01 > WSZJ01. The sequence continues at coordinate 13,933 of JABWAY010000038.1, forward strand.
TCGGTTTCGCTCCTGTGGCCCGGGGGACTGATCGCCGTGGAACTCGCCCCGGACCAGGCGCGCGCAGTGGCGGATTTATTTGAGGCCCAGAAGGCCTTTGATAGCATCCGCGTCCTCAAGGACTTCCAGGGCTACGACCGAGTGGTGGTGGCGCGGCGATGGAAAAGCTCGTAATCGAGGGCGGGAAGCGGCTCCAGGGCCGCGTCGCCGCGGGCGGATCGAAGAACGCGGCGCTGCCCGTGCTGGCGGCGTGTCTCCTGGCCGAGGGGACGACCGTGCTGCGGAACGTGCCGCGGCTCTCCGACGTCGAGATCCTGCTGGCGATCCTCCGGGAGCTGGGCTGCCGCGTCGAACGCCGCGCGGACGACGCGGTCGAAATCGAGGTCCTCGACGAGTCCAACTGCACGGCGGGTTACGACCTGGTCTCGAAGATGCGTGCGAGCGTGTGCGTCCTCGGACCGCTGATCGGGCGCCGGCGCCGGGCCCGCGTCTCGATGCCGGGCGGGTGCGTCATCGGCGTGCGTCCGATCGATCTCCATGAAAAAGGCCTCTCGGCGCTCGGAGCGCGCATGACCCTCGAACGCGGCTACCTGGTCGCCGAGGTCCCGGCCGCCGGCCTCCAGGGGACCGAAATCTTCCTCGGCGGCGCCTTCGGCTCGAGCGTGACCGGGACCACCAACGTCCTGACCGCCGCGGTCTACGCCGCCGGCACCACCGTCATCGAGAGCGCGGCGTGCGAGCCCGAGGTCGTGGACCTGGCCGAAATGCTCGTGAAGATGGGGGCGAAGATCGACGGCATCGGGTCCCCCCGCCTGACGATCCAGGGGGTCCGCACGCTGAAAGGCGTCGAGCACTCCGTCATCCCCGACCGCATCGAAGCCGGCACCTACCTCGCCGGCGCCGCCATCACCCGCGGCGACGTCACCGTCACCGACTGCCGCCCCGATCACCTCCGCGCCGCCTCCCAGATCCTCCGGGAAATGGGAATGATCCTCGAGGCCGGAAAGACAACCCTCCGGGCACACCACCCGGAGACGCCGCTGAAGCCCGTGGACCTCACGACCCTCGTCTACCCCGGCTTCCCCACCGACCTCCAGGCCCAGTTCATGGCCGCCCTCTGCGTCGCCGACGGGATCTCCGTCGTCACCGAGAAGATCTACCCCGACCGCTTCATGCATGTCCCCGAACTCCTCCGCATGGGCGCCGAGCTGCGCAAGACCGGCTCCACGGTCGTCGTCCACGGCGTCCCCCACCTGGTCGGCGCTCCGGTCCGCGCCTCGGACCTCCGCGCGTCCGCCGCCCTCGTCATCGCCGGATGCGCGGCGTGGGGAGAGACCGAGGTCCACGAAATCCACCACATCGACCGCGGCTACGACCGGATCGAGGCCAAGCTCAACGGACTCGGCGCGGGGATCCGCCGGGTCAAGTAGGCCGGCCCCGCCAGCCCCCGCCTTTCCGCTTCACGCCGCCCCCTCCATCGAGCACAATGCGCGGCCATGTTTGAAAGCCTCACAGACAAACTGACCGGCGTCTTCCGCCGCCTCGCCGGCCGCGGAAAACTCACGGAGTCGAACATCCAGGAGGGGCTCCGCGAGGTCCGCGTCGCGCTCCTCGAGGCCGACGTGAACCTGATCGTCGTGAAGGACTTCATCCGGAAAGTCACCGAGAAGGCGATCGGGGACGAGGTCATCAAGGCGGTCATGCCGTCGCAGCAGATCGTGAAGGTCGTCTACGACGAGATCGTCGCGCTGATGGGCCCGGCCGACCCGACCATCCCCAAGAACCCCGGCCGCCCGACCGTCGTCATGATGGCCGGGCTGCAGGGCTCCGGAAAAACGACGACCTGCGCGAAGCTCGCGCGTCTCTTCATGAAAAAAGGCGCCAAGCCGATGCTGGTCGCGGCCGACCTCCAGCGCCCCGCCGCCATCGAACAGCTCAAGACCCTCGGCGCGTCGCTCGGCATCCCGGTCCATGCCGAGGCCCCGGGAACGGTCCGCCCCCCCGGCGTCTGCCGCCGCGGCATCGAGGAGGCGACCCGGCTCGGCTGCGACCTCGTCATCCTCGACACCGCCGGCCGGCTCCACATCGACGAAGCCCTCATGGCCGAGGTGAAGGAAATCGCGGACACGACCCGGCCCGACCAGGTCGTCCTCGTGGTCGATGCCATGACCGGACAGGACGCCGTGAACTCCGCCAAGGAGTTCAACGACAGGCTTCCCCTCACCGGCGTCATCCTCACCAAGCTCGACGGCGACGCCCGCGGAGGCGCCGCACTCTCCCTGCGCGCCATCACCGGCAAGCCCATCAAGTTCATCGGCGTCGGCGAGAAAATCGACGACCTCCAGGAGTTCTACCCCGACCGGATGGCACAGCGGATCCTCGGCATGGGCGACGTCGTCTCGCTCGTCGAAAAAGCCCAGGAAACCGTCGACCGCGATACCGCCCAGCGCTTCGCCACCAAGATGTTCAAGAACGAGATCGACCTCCAGGACTTCCTCGAACAGATCGGACAGATGGAAAAGATGGGCCCGCTCCAGTCCATCATGGGAATGATCCCCGGCCTCGGATCCGCCATGCAGGGCAAGGGCGCGGAGATGGAGGGCGAATTCAAGCGGATGAAGGCGATCATCCAGTCGATGACCGTGGACGAGCGGAAACACCCGGAAATCATCGACGGCGGCCGCCGCAAACGGATCGCCCGCGGCTCCGGCAGGACCCTGCCCGAGGTCAATAACCTCCTCAAGCAGTTCAAGGACCTCCGCAAGATGATGCGCGGGTTCAATCCCGGGGCGATGGCCAAGATGATGCGCCAGATGGGCAAGGGCGGCCGCCCGGGGATGCCCGGCGTCGCCGGCTCGTGACCCAGACCTTTTCACTTCACGCCGCCCCCCTCTCCCGATACACTCCCCGACCCAAATTCTAGGAGCCATACGACCCATGTCGGTCCGCATCCGCCTCTCCCGTTTCGGCCGCAAGAACCGCCCGCATTACCGCATCGCCGTGTTCGATTCCGAGACCCGCCGCGACGGCCGGTACCTCGAGCTGCTGGGCCACTACGACCCGCTGATCACGGATCCGAAGACGAAGGTGAAGCTGAACACCGAGCGCCTCACGGCCTGGGTGAACAAGGGGGCGCTGGCGACCCCCGCCGTGGCGCAGCTTCTGAAGCACTGCCGGATCGCGGTGCCGAAGGCGCCGAAGACGGCCGCGCCGAAGGCGAAGGAGCCGAAGCCCGCGAAGAAGCCCGCTGCCGCGAAGGCGGCTCCGAAGAAGTAGGCATGCCCCGGGGCCAGCACCCGACGCCCCTCCGGTGGATGGGCGGGCCGGACGGCAGGCTCCAGCTTCTCGACCAGACGGAGCTTCCGGGACGGGTGGTCCGGCTCGACTGCCGGCACCCGCGGGAGGTGCGGGCGGCGATCCGGAGACTGGCGGTGCGCGGAGCGCCGCTGATCGGCATCGCGGCGGCCACGCTGCTGCGCGTCGGCTTCGCCCTGGCCGAACGGGGCTTGGTGCGAGCGGGCACCGATGTGACCGGGTTCGGGCTGTTGGGGCATCTGGCGTCGCTTTGCCGGGCCAGTGGTGTCGGCGCCGCCATCCGCGGGAGCGCCTTGCCTGTGCTGGGGAGGGAAATCCTGGAGTTAATCGCCCGGGACTGCTATCCCGGGGGCAGCCGGCAGAACATGAAAACGGCGGATTCATACACCGATTGGGGACGCGCAACTCCCGCCCTGAAGGCCTTGCTGTGTGACGCGCAAACGAGCGGAGGATTGTTGCTGTGTGTTCCGCCAAGGCAGCTGGCGCCGGTCCTCAAGGTACTCCGGCAGCACCGGACCGCGTGCGCCCGGGTTGTGGGAACGCTCCATCGTGAAACGGACCCTCTCATTCGCGTGATCGGGGAAACCAAAGCGTCGCGCTGAGATGGAGACCTCCCCCCTGCGCGCCATCCCCGCGGTGGAGAAAGTGCTGCAAGCGCTGGGCGCGACGCGCTTGCCTCGGCGCGTGGTTACGGCGGTGGTCCGGGAGGAGTTGGCCGCGCTGCGTCGGGAGCTGGAGGTGCCTGAGTTCAGCGAGGTGATGAGGCGGATCCAGGAGAAGCTGCGGGCGTTGCGGCAATCGCGCCTGCAACCCGTCATCAACGCCACCGGAGTGCTGATCCACACGAACCTGGGACGGGCGCCTTTGGGGGAAAAGGTCGTGGAGGAGCTCTCACGCGTCGCCGCGCAGTATACGAATCTGGAGTACGACCTGACCGGGGGGGCCCGGGGCACTCGCGCGGCTTACCTGGAGAGGCAGTTGGCTCTCCTTTGCTCGGCCCCGGCCGCGACCGTGGTCAACAATTGCGCCGCGGCCCTGCTTCTGGCCCTGCGTTATTTTACCCGGACTCGCCGCCAGGTGATCATTTCCAGAGGCGAGTTGGTGCAGATCGGAGGCGGTTTCCGCATTCCCGAGATCCTGGAAGCCAGCGGAGCGGAGTTGCGCGAGATCGGCACCACCAACAAAACGGCCCTGCGCGATTACGCGCGAGCGGTCGGTCCGCAGACCGCGCTGATTCTTAAAA
>JABWAY010000039.1 GCA_013360825.1 Candidatus Brocadiia bacterium
GGCCCGCAGAAGGCGGGGGCGGCGGGACGCAGGGACGCCCGCCGCGCTCCCGGCGGTCGATGGCCGACCTCGCGGCGGTGCTCGCCGGCCTGAACGCGACGTTCGCGGGGCGGAACTGGGAGTCCTGGCCGAAAGAGGCGAAGGACCTGCAGGGGGAGCTGATGGAGCTCATGAACCAGCTCGCCGCGGAGATGGGAGTCACGCCGGACGAGGCGATGCGGTCCCCGCGGGGGATGAGTCTCCTGCTGCTGGAACTCCTGGCGCGGATGCAGCCCCCGCTGGACGCGGCGCAGGAAGCGCGACTGCGCGAGCTTCTCGCCACGCAGGACACCGCCTGGCAGGCCTGGCTGGACCGACGCGGGGACCAGTCCGCGCTCGAGCAGCGCCGGGATCTCCTCGCGCTCGTCGGGCCGGGGCGGGACGCGTTTCTCGCGGAGCTGACCCCGGAGCAGCGGGGGGCGATCGCCGGGTACGGTCTTCTCGAAATGCAGATCCAGGGGTCGCAGAGCTGGCTGGACGGGCCGAGGGCGCAGGTGACCGGAACGCTGACGGCCCAGTGGTCGTCGGCGCTCGGGCTCAATGAAAACCAGACGCGCGACATGGCTCCGCTCGTCACCGAGTACATCGATCGCTCCCGGGCGCTCAACGACGAGATCTGGAACCGGCGTTATGCCGGGGAGGATCTCTCGCGCGAGGCGGACTACGCGATGCGCGTCCAGCTGATGATCGAGACCCAGAAGAAGATCTCCGACACGCTCCGCCTTACGGACGACCAGGCGAAGGCCATGAAGGAGTGGGGGTTCACCTACGGGGTCAACCTGACGGACGGACAGGCCGCGGACTCGGGAAAGTAGGAACGCATGAATCGTCGGCCCGCGAATCGCGCAGTCCTCTGGATCCTCGCCACGTGGCTGTTTCTCGCCTGCACACTCGCCCCCGTCTTCGGCGACTCATCCGACGTGCTGACCAGGTGGCGCCGGCTGCTGGAATCGCACGATGCCGAGGCTGCGGAGAAAAAAACGGAGGACGAGGAGCGGCGCTTGTCCCGGCGCTTTGAGGCGAACCGGAAGCAGATCGCGGTCGAAGCCGCCCCGCCCGGGGGAGCGGTCTACATCCACGCAGGGGAGGACTCGCCGGTCCTGTTCGTGGGGAGCACGGGCGCGCAGGACGGGATCAGCATCGTGCTCGCCCGCGGCGGGGCCCACGGGACATTCTATCTGCACGGAGGGGATGGGGGGCCGGGGGGGACGGCGGGGCGCGCCTCGGTCCTTCTGAACCGTCATCTCATGGACGGGAGCCGCCCGAACGCAGCGGGGACGGACGGGGAGCAGGGCGAGCCCTGGGGCGTCGGAAGCCGGTCGGTCAGCGTGCAGATGCTGACCGGCTCGAACGGGAAGGATGCGCGCGCGGGCGGGCCCGCCGACCTGCCGACCGAGGACTCGGTGAATGCCCTCCAGGACGCGGTCTCTCTCCTCGCCGAAGCCTGGCCGACCGCGAAGACCGCGGAGGAGCGCGGCGCGCTGATCGAGCGCCTCCTGGTCCCGCGAAAACCGACCCGTGGGGTGGTCGCCGCGTGGTCAGAGGACGCGTCCGTCCTCGCGCTCGTCGGCGCGGACGGGCGCGACGGAGATCCGAACGGTTGCAGCGTCCAGGTGGTCGGGATCCCCGCCCCGGTGGTCATCGTGATCGCAGGGAATGCGGCTCCCGGCGGCCGCCCCGGGACCGCGGGCGGAGAAGAAGGCGCCTGGCAGTTCCAGGGCCAGCCCGCGCCGGATCCGGTCAAGTAGGCCGCGCTTTCCGTCAGATCCGGCCGATTCCCCGCAGCACCAGAAACGTCCCCGCCAGCGCCGTCGCGCCGGCGATGGCCACCGCAATCCACGGCGGCGCGCGCGAGCTGAGTTCCAGGAAGGAATCCTGCGGGTTCCGCGGGTCGTGGTGAACCGGCCGGACCGCACCGACCGGGTTCCGGTCGAGGAAAGCCTGCGCGTCGGCGCGCGAATAGTACTGCGGCTCTCCCGGCCGGAGCGTCCGCTCCCCGGTGTACTCACGGCCGTCCACGACATACCGGTAGCTCACCCGCGGCTCCCAGGTCCGCCGCGTCCGCTTCCGCGATTTCGTCCCTGATGTCCGGACTTTCTCCTCGATCCGGCCGGACAGCACTGTTCCCGGAGCCGTCGGCCACCGCTCGAATCCGTTCCACCGGGAGAACAGGTACCCGGCGGAAACCATGAGGATGACGGTCACCACCAGCAGCACTACGCCGGTCGCCAGGGCGCCGCACGCGCCCCTGCGGTCCGCCGGCACCGGGAGGCTCCCGTGCTCCTGACCCGCGACGGCGTCATGCCGGAAAACGGGAAGGGGATCCTGCGGCGGGTCCGGGGGGGTCATCGATACTCCAGGCACGAACGTCCGTCGGTGCTGTCGCCTACAGGTCGGTGTACTGCGGCCCGCCGCCACCCTCCGGCGTCACCCAGGTGATGATCCCGTACGGGTCCGCGATGTCGCAGGTCTTGCAGTGCACGCAGTTCGACGCGTTGATGTGCAGCTTCGTGCTCCCGTCCTTCTGCCGCGTCATCTCGTAGACCTGCGCGGGACAGAAGTACATGCAGGGGTTCCCGTACGTCTCCCGGCACTTCGTCGCGCAGATCGACGTATCCGCCACCTTGAGGTGGCAGGGCTGGTTCTCCTCGTGCTTCGTCCCGCTCAGGTAGACGTCGCTCAGCTTGTCCACCGAGTGCTCCCCGGGGGGCTTCTTCGCCGGCCGGTCGTCCAGCGTCAGCCAGACCTCTCCCGCGAGATTCGACTCCACCGCCGGGCGGACATGCGTGTGGTCCTCCTGCACGGGATGGATCGCATGAAGCCCCCGCCCGCCCGTCAGCTGCTGCAGCACGTAGTGGAACCCGCCGGCGATGAACCCTCCCTGGAACCCCTGCCGGAAATTCCGCACGCCCCACAGCTCCTTCCCGGCCCAGCTCTCCTTCCACCGCGTCGGGTACGCCGCCAGCGTCGAGGCGCCCGTGTCCCCCTTCTTCAGCGCCTCCAGCGCCGTCTCCGCCGCCAGCATCCCCGACTTGATCGCGAGGTGGATCCCCTTGAGCCGCTGCGCATTCAGCGCCCCCGCCGCGTCGCCGACGATCATCCCGCCGTCGAACGCCATCCGCGGCTGCGACCACCACCCGCCCTCCGGGATCGTCTTCCCCCCGTACCGGAGCAGCTCGCCTCCCTCCAGGATCCCCCGGAAATACGGGTGCGACTTCAGCTCCTGCAGCAGCCATTGCGGGTCCGTCAGCGGGTTCGGCAGGTCCAGCGGCACGACCAGGCCCAGCGACAGCAGATTGTCCTTCATCCCGTACGCGAACGATCCCCCGTAGACGTTGATCCCGAGCGGCCACCCCATCGTGTGCACCACCTTCCCCGCCGGGAACCGCCCCTCCTTCAACCGCCAGATCTCCTTCACCCCCGTGCTGTAAATCTGCGGGTTCTCGCCCTGAAGCGCCAGCCGGTTCACCACCACCTTCGTCAGGCTCCCGCGCGTCCCCTCGGCGAGGATCGTCACCTTCGCGCGGATGTCCATCCCCGCTTCGAAGTTGCTCTTCGGCTTCCCGTCCTTGTCCAGCCCCTTGTCCCCCGTCCGGACCCCGCACAGCCGCGCGCCTTCCAGGATCGGCTCCGCCCCGGGGAACCCCGTGAACAGGTCGATCCCCTTCTCCTCCACCTTCTTCCCCATCCACCGTACGAACCGGTTGAGGGAGAGGATCGTGTTTCCCTTGTTGTGCATCGCGGGAGGCACGAATGGGACCGGGTACTTTCCTTTCTTCGTCAGGAAGTACATGTCGTCGGACGTGACCTCGCCCTCCACCGGGGCCTCCGCCTTCCACCCCGGCCAGAGTTCATCCATCGCGCGCGGGTCCATGACGGCGCCGGAGAGGATGTGCGCCCCGACCTCGGAGGCCTTCTCGATCACCATGATCGACAGCTCCGGGGCCGCGCCGGAGGCCTTCGCGTCCTGCAGGAGCTTGTGGAGGTGGAGCGCCGCGGCGAGGCCTGCCGGCCCGGCGCCGACGATGAGGACGTCCGTCTCCAGCGTTTCGCGTTCGGCCATCGGGTGTCAGACCAGTGTGGAGCGGCCTAGGTCCGCCGGGCAGGCTCCAGGGGCTTGTTCCTGCGTCCATCGATCGACAGCAGCTTCGCCTTGTCCCAGATGAACTCCTGCCGGGTCGTTCCGACCGGGAAATACTCCTCGATCAGCTCGATCGCCTCGCAGGGACAGGCTTCTTCACAAAACCCGCAGTTGATGCACCGCAGGAAGTTCAGCTCAAACTGCGCCGGACGCTTGTCCCGGTCCTTCCACGCTGCCGGCGCGGGCTCCGCGACGATCCGGATGCACTCGGCGGGGCAGGCGGTGGCGCAGAGGAAGCACGCAACACACTTTTCGCGCCCCTCCGCGTCCTTCGTCAGGCGGATGATCCCCCGATACCCGGGCTTGAGACCCAGCTTCTGCTCGGGATACTGCACCGTGAACGGCTTCCCGAACAGCGTGTTCACCATGTGCTTCAGCGTGTGCCCCAGCCCGCGCGCGATTTCAGGCAGGTAGAGCTTCTCCCAGAACGACTCGCCGGGGGCGGTGGGAAGCTCGTGGACCGGGTGTTCCATGATCGATTCACGCTACCACCGGCGCTGCGAAGGGGCAAGGAAGCGCGGGGCGCGTTCAGAACACCGGCATCCCGAGAAGTTCCAGCACCTGGTTGCGGATGACCAGCGGAGGGGACGGTTTCTGGAGGACCGCGGTCGCCCCCGCCATCGTCAGGTCCTCCTGGAACCGGCCGCGCCAGTCGGCGGTGAGGACCAGCACCGGCACGATCCGCCCCCGCGGCGTTTCGCGGATCGCCCGGACCAGGTCGACACCGTGCGGGCCGCTCTGGTGGAGGTCGACCAGGACGAGGTCGACCGACTCCCCGGACAGGAGGTCCAGCGCCTCCGAGGTGTCCGCCGCCCGCCGGATCGCGAGCCCCGTCGGGCGCAGCAGCATGTGGATCGTCTCGCGCGGCGACGTCGCGTCGTCGAGCATCATCACACACCGGGTCCCGTCGATCATGGGGAGACAGTCTAGGGCCATCCCGCGACCTCGCCAGCGCTATTTCGCCGGCGCCGCACCCTCCACGAAATCGCGGATCGCCGCCCGGTACTCCCTTCCCCCGCGCTCCGAAAGATCGTTGTGCCCCGCCGGCAGCTCCACGAACCGCTTCGGCCCCCGCGCCGCGTCGAAGACCGCGCGCCCCTGCGCGAACGGCACCACCTCGTCGCCGGTGCCGTGCGCGACCAGGAGCGGCCGGGCGAGGCGCGCGGCGGCGTCGAGGTTATCGAAGCGGGAGCGGACCAGGATCGAGGTGGGCAGCCACGGATAGTGCACCGCCGCGATCGCCTTCAGCGAGGCGAACGGCGCCTCCAGGACGACGCAGAGCGGCGGCTCCGCCACGGCGAGCTCCATCGCCAGGGCGCAGCCGAGCGACTCCCCCTGGTAGACGATCCGCGCGGGATCGACGTCGGCCCTCCCGCGCAGCCACGCCAGCGCCGCCCGCGTGTCCCGGTACAGCCCTTCCTCGTCCGGCGACCCCGCGGACTTTCCGTATCCGCGGTATCCCAGGAGCAGGATCCCCCAGCCGTTCTCCCGTGCATCGTGCGCCCGGTCGCTCCGGTGCTCGATGCTCCCCGCGTTCCCCTGGCAGAACAGCACCACCGGCCGGCCGCGCTCCCGCGGCGCCAGCCACCACGAGACGAGCGTCACGCCGTCCGAGGCCGTGAACTCGACCTCCTCCAGCCCGGGAACGTTCATCTCCGCGGCAGGAGGCAGCCCCCTGTCCGGAAAAAAAAGCAGCTTGTTCTGGAAGAACAGCAGCATCAGGCAGAGCGCCCCGAAGGAGCCGGCCAGGGTGAGCGGGATGACGCGGAAACGGAACATCCGCGGTTTTTCGGGAAGCGGCGCGGTCGGCGGGGGCTGCGGCTCGGACATTCCCCGATTCTACGGGATCCGCCCCCGCGTCCCGCCCCGGGCGCGCCGGTCAGACGCTTCCGATCCCCACGATCGCGTTCGTCTCGTCGAGCTTGACCACCCGCGGCTTGTGCCCGCGCGCCTCCTCGGGGGACATGATCGCGAAGACCATTCCGATGATCCGGTCGCCGACCATCCCGTGGTGGGCGGTTCCGCCCTGCAGGCTCACGGTCTTCGATCCGCGCGGGGCGGAGATGACGTAGGTCTCGAAGCGTTTGCCGCTGGTGATGTTGCCGACGAGGATCTTCTCGTAGGGGAGGATCCCGGCGGCTTCGAGGAGCTCCTCGTCGATGGCGATGGAGCCCTCGTAGCTCGGGTTGAGCGCGGTGATGGTGGCCCGGCTGAGCTTGGCGCGGCAGAGGGTGTACTGCATGGCGGTCAGGTTCTCCTCGAACGTGCGGCCGGCCGGCGGGATGTCCGCCGGGCGGGTTTGCGCAGGGCGACCTCTTCCTTCCAGACGGCCCCTCCCGGCCCGTACTCCTTCTTCCAGACGGGGAGTTCCGATTTGATGCGTTCGATCCCCTCGCGGCACGCCGCGAACGCCTCGCCACGGTGGGGGGTGGCGACGGCGACGACCACGCTGGCGTCCCCGACCCTGTGGAGACCGGTCCGGTGGGCGAGGTAGACGGCTTTTGCGCCGTGAGTGCGCCGGAGTCCGGCCTCGATCCGGGCGAGGACGGCGTTGGCCATCTCCGGGTAAGCGTCGTAGTGAATCTTCGTGACACGCTTTCCCTCGTGGCGGTTCCGGACGACGCCCAGGAAGACGGCGATGCCGCCGCACGAAGGGTCTTCGACGGCCCGCAGGGCGTCCTCGAGGACGATCGGTTCCGGTCCGACGCGCGTCATCGTGCTCCTCCGCTGACGGGGGGCAGGAACGCCACCTCGTCTTCCTCGGACAGCACCGTCTCCGGTCCCGCGACCGCCTGGTTCACCGCGGCCGCGCACTTGCCCAGCCGCCCCGCCAGTCCGGGGCGCTCCCGCTCCAGTCGTTTCCGCAGCCCGCCCACGGATGTTCCCGGCTCGACCTCGAGGTCGAGCTGGCGGGACCGGGCGGCGTCGGCGACCGACGCGAAAAAAAGAATCCGGATTTTCATGGGGTGGAAAGGGAGCGGAATTGTAGGAACGCCGTCCCGCTTCCGTCGAGAGCGAATTCCGGACGGGGGCCCAAAAAAAAGCCCCCGCGGTGCGGGGGCTTCTGCAGGAACCGTGTGACCTACGCTTTCGGGGCCGTCGCCGCGGCGGCCGCGGCCGCCTGGGCGGCCTTCGCCGCTTCGGCCCGCTTCTTGTCGTACTCGAACAGGCTGTTGAGGGCGTTGAGGAGCATGTCGATCGGGATGCCGTATCCCATGGAGACCTGCTCGATGGTTTCGTCCTCGGCGATGGAGCAGTGGGAGCATCCGCCCAGGTGGAATCCCATGAAGACCTCGGGGGCGCGGGGGTGCATCCGCATCGCCTGGCCGATGGTCAGTTCCTTGGTGAAGGTGGTGGGGTTGGCGGGAGCGGTGCCGGCGGGGATCGGCCGGGGGGCGCCGGGCTGGGCCGACATCGGCACCGCGGCGGTATCGGGAGCGGGACGGTCAGACATGGCGGCCTCCGTGGGCATGAGTGGAAGGGTGAACGTCGACGGATGCAGGTTAGCAGGGGGTTGAAGGGCTGTCCAGAGGAACAGGATGCGTTTTGTCCTGTTCCTCCGCCGCCCCTCATTGCCCCCCCGCCGCTCCCGCCGTAAACTTCTCCCCCCTTCCCAAGGAGCCCCCGCCATGCTCACAGACTTCTCCAACGAACCTCTGCTCGACTTCTCCAACGACACCAGCCGACGCCTCATGGCCGAAGCCGTCGAAGCCGTCCAGTCCCGCCTCGGCGCCCACTACCCCCTCGTCCTCGGCGGCGAACGCGTCGATACCCGGGACCGTATCCGGTCCGTCAACCCCGCCCAGCCCGACGAAACCGTCGGCACCGTCGCGAAAGCCGACGCCGCCCTCGCCGACCGCGCCATCGCGGAAGCCGAGAAGGCGTTCGTCACGTGGCGCCGCTGGGACCCCGCCGCCCGCGCCCGCATCCTCTGGCGCGCCGCCGCCGCCCTCCGCCGGCGGAAATTCGAGTTCAGCGCGTGGCTGGTCTTCGAGGCCGGAAAGAGCTGGGCGGAGGCCGACGCCGACACCGCCGAGGCGATCGACTTCCTAGAATTCTACGGACGCGAAGGCGTCCGCTGGAGCCGGGAACAGCCCGCCACGCGGCTCCCCGGCGAGGAAAACCACGTCTTCTACATCCCCCTCGGCGTCGGCGTCGTCATCCCCCCGTGGAACTTCCCCCTCGCCATCATGGCCGGCATGACCACCGCAGCCGCCGTCGCCGGAAACACGGTCGTCCTGAAACCCGCCTCCGTCACGCCGGTCGTCGCCGCGAAGTTCGTCGAACTCCTCGAGGAGGCCGGCATCCCCCCGGGCGTCGTCAACTTCTGCCCGGGCTCCGGCGGCGCCATCGGCGACCGCCTCGTCCAGCACCCCCGCACTCGCTTCATCTCGTTCACAGGCTCCCGCGACGTCGGACTCCGCATCTGGGAACTCGCGGCGAAGCGGTCGCCGGGGCAGATCTGGCTGAAACGGGTCATCGCGGAAATGGGTGGGAAGGACGCGATCCTGGTCGACGAGACGGCGGACCTGGATGCGGCCGCGGACGGGATCGTGGCGAGCGCGTTCGGGTACCAGGGGCAGAAGTGCAGCGCGTGTTCGCGGGCGATCGTGGTGAAGAGCGTGTACAGGGATGTCGTGGAGCGGGTCGTGGCGCGGGCGAAGACGATCACGGTCGGGCCGCCGCGGGATCCGAGGAACGCGATGGGTCCGGTGATCGACCAGGCGGCGTTCGACAAGATCCGCGAGTACATCGCGGTCGGCCGCGGGGAGGGGAACCTGGTGCTCGGGGCGAAGCCCGCCGAGGGGCCCGGGTATTTCATTCCGCCGACGATCGTGGAAGGAGTGGCTCCCGCGGCCCGGATCGCCTGCGAGGAGATTTTCGGCCCGGTGCTGGCGATGATTCCGGCGACGGACTTCGGGCAGGGACTCGAGATCGCGAACGCGACCGAGTACGGGCTGACCGGCGCCGTGTTCTCGCGCGACCGCGCCCGTCTGGAACGCGCGCGCGAGGAGTTCCACTGCGGGAACCTTTACTTCAACCGGAAATGCACCGGCGCACTGGTCGACGTGCACCCGTTCGGGGGATTCAACATGTCGGGGACGGACTCGAAAGCGGGAGGGCGCGACTACCTCGGGCTCTTCCTCCAGATGAAGAGCGTCTGCGAGAGGCTCTGATGCACCGTTACTTCGTCGTGATGGCGGGGGCGCTCGCGGTGTTCTTCGCGATCGTGCTGGGGCTCGGGTTCCGCGCGGACCTGAACCGCGCCGGTGTGCACATCTCCGCGGCGTTCTTCATGGTGATCTGCATTCTCTTCCTGCACTCGCTGGTGGTTTTTTTCCTGATCGGGTCGGGGCGGTCGGTCCGGGAGGAGATTCACACGCGGCCGTGGGCGAAGCCGTACCTTGCGCGGATCAACGACATCCGTCTGAAGGCGTTTCCCCCGGCGATTCTGTCGATGATGACGGGCATCGTGGCGTCCTGGATCGGCGCGGCGGCGCACACGGGGGTGACGACGACGGCGGTGCACCGGTGGACCGGGATCGGGACGCTCGTGATCAACCTGGTGGCGTTCGCGATCGAGTGGCGGCAGCTGCAGCGGAACTCCTGGATGATCGCGGAGTGCCAGCGAAGACTGGACGAGGAGTACGACGCGGTGCACGGGAAGGCCGCGGCCGGGGCGGTCTGAGCGGAGGCAGGGCGGACGGCGGAGGGCGCGGCTTACCGCGCCCCGGACGTCGGCCCCCTGCGCCTCCGCGCCAGCCCCGCCAGGGCGGCGGCGGACCAGCTGCCGGGACGCTTCTTCTCGACGTCCAGCATCGCCTGGAGGATCACCGCGCCCGTGAGGTCGACTCCGGAACCGTGCGCGACCACGCGGACGGATTCGCCCTTCAGGATCAGTTTCAGGACGGTGGCCAGCGTGATGTAGCTCCGGGTGCGGGAGTCGTACATCTTTCTGTTCGCGTACCGGGTGACATCCCGGCTCACGGGCGGGTCCTGGGCTTCTTCGACGACTTCAGTTTCGCCCGGAGGGAGGCGATCTCCTTTTCGAGCGTCTCGACGCGCGCGCGGGTTGTGAGACCGAGCGAGTCGATGACGCCGTCCAGGGCGCGTCCGGCCGCGTCCTGGGCGCGGCCGGCGGTGACGCGCACCGACTTCGCCGCGCTGGAGTTCTGCAGCTTCTTCATGACCGCCTTCGCCTCGTCGGCCGCGACCTCGCCGCGCTCGACGAGCCGGTCCAGCAGCTTCCCGGCCTCGTCTTTCGCCAGGCCGACCGCGCCGGCCGCGGCCAGAAGGATCCGTTTCAGTTCGTTGCTCATGCCCGTGACTCTAACGCAATGCGTTACCCGGGCGACAGAAAAATGCGGCCCGCCCGCGGGAGGCGCAGCCTTGCGCCGCGGGACACGGGGGCCGATAATCCGCCGCATGCCCGAAAGCACCCGCGAACGTCCCCTGGTCCGGCTGAGGCAGCCTGCGGAGGTGCGGTACAAGTTCCTGTCGAAGACCCGGCAGGATCCGGAGCAGAACGAGATTTACGAGGGGACGGCGCCGTCGCTCAGTTCGGTGGGGTGCCTGCTGGACGGAAAGATCCCCCGCATCGACTGGCTTGCCGACCTGCTGATGCAGAAAATGGTGCTGGGCGTGAATCTGCTGCTCCCTCCCGACCCCGAACCGCTCAAGGTTCTCGGGGAGGTCCACTGGATCGAGCGGATCGACGAGGAGACGGGGCGCTGCCGGATCCGGCTGAGCTTCCGCGAGATCACGCAGGCGGACCGGAACCGGATCTTCACCTTCCAGGTGAAGGCGCAGCTGCCGGGGGGATAGGCCGGGCGGCGCGGGCGGTCAGCGCCGGATGGCCGCGCGGATCGCCGCGAGTTCCCGGAGCAGCGGCTCGATCTCGTCCAGGCGGAGCATGTTCGGGCCGTCCGAAGGGGCCGCGTCCGGGTTGTCGTGGCACTCGAGGAAGAGACCGTCCGCCCCGGCCGCGACGCCGCAGCGCGCCAGGACCGGGACCATGTCGCGGCGGCCGCCCGACGACGCACCGCGGCCGCCGGGCTCCTGGACCGAATGGGTCGCGTCGAAGACGACCGGGACTCCCAGCGCGCGCATTTCCGGGATCGCACGGAAGTCGCTCACCAGCGTGTTGTAGCCGAACGACGTTCCGCGCTCCGTCAGGATCGCCGTTCCGCCGCTCTGCCGGATCTTCTCGACCACCGGTTTCATGTCCCACGGCGCCAGGAACTGCCCCTTCTTCACGTTCACCGGCCGCCCGCTCCGCGCCAGAGCCACGACGAGGTCGGTCTGCCGGCAGAGAAACGCGGGGCACTGGAGGATGTCGCAGACCTCCGCGGCAGGCCCGACCTGGTCGATCTCGTGGACGTCGGTCAGGAGCGGGAGACCGAACCGCTTCTTCACCGCCGCCAGGACGGCGAGGCCGGCCTTCAGGCCCGGACCGCGGTACGCGCTGAGCGACGTGCGGTTGGCCTTGTCGTAGCTGCTCTTGAAGACGAGCGGCGTTCCTGTCCGGGCGGCGATGGCGGCCAGGCGCTCCGCGATGCCGAGGCAGTGCGCCTCGCTCTCGATGACGCACGGGCCCGCGATCAGGGGCAGCGCCGCGCCGCCGAAAACAATGCCGCCGACGGTCACCGTGGGATTCACGGCAGGCGCGGCTCGTCGATGAGGTGCCCCATCTTGTCGCGCTTCGCAGCCAGGTACCGGCGGCTCTCCGCCGTCGCGGCGATCGGAATCGGCACGCGCTCGACGAGTTCGAGCCCGTAGCCGTTCAGCGCGACCAGCTTCTTGGGGTTGTTGGTGAGAAGCCGGATCCGGCGGACGCCGAGGTCATTGAGGATCTGGCAGCCGACGCCGTAGTGGCGGAGGTCGGTGGGGAGGCCGAGCGCGTGATTGGCCTCGACGGTGTCGTGGCCCTGGTCCTGAAGCGCATACGCCTTCATCTTGTTCGTCAGGCCGATGCCGCGCCCCTCCTGCCGGATGTAGAGGAGGACGCCGCGGCCCGCGGCCTCGATCTGCGTGAGCGCCGACTGCAGCTGGTCGCCGCAGTCGCAGCGGAGCGATCCGAAAATGTCTCCGGTCAGGCATTCGGAGTGGACGCGGACGAGGACCGGGTCGGGCTGCTCGGGGACCCGTCCGTCGGGACCGGCCTCGCCCACCCCGCCCGCGCAGAGGGCGATGTGCAGGTATTCGTCGGTCAGGGACCGGTAGAGGTGAGCGCGGAATGTCCCGAAGCGCGTGGGGAGATTCGCGACGGAGAGTTTCTCGATGAGCTTTTCGTTCTGGCGGCGGTACTCGATCAGGTCTTCGACGCTGGCCAGCTTCAGGTTGTGCACGCGGCAGAACTGCTCCAGTTCCGGCATGCGCGCCATGGTGCCGTCGTCGTTCATGATCTCGCAGATGACGCCGGCCGGGCGGAGCCCCGCCAGCCGGGCCAGGTCCACCGCTCCCTCCGTCTGCCCCGCGCGTGTCAGGACGCCGCCCGGGCGGGCGCGCAGCGGGAAGATATGGCCGGGCCGCGAGAGGTCGGCGGGGCGGGCGTCTTTGCGGAGGGCGACCTGGATCGTCCGGGCGCGGTCCGCGGCGGAGATCCCGGTGGTGACGCCGGTCGAGGCATCGACCGACACGGTGAACGCGGTGCCGAAACGGGAGGAGTTCTGTTCCGCCTGCATGGGGAGGTCGAGGGTCCGGCAGTGATCCTCGGTGAGGGCGAGGCAGACCAGGCCGCGGCCGAACCGGGCCATGAAATTGATCGCCTCCGGCGTCACGGCCTCTGCGGCCATGCACAGGTCCCCCTCGTTCTCCCTGTTCTCGTCGTCCACGAGGACGATCATCCGGCCGTCGCGGATTTCCTTCAGGATTTCGGGGATGGGACTGAGAGGCATGAGACGGTGACTCTAGCGGGGGAGTGGGAGCGCGTCAATTCCGGCGCTGGGCGAGACAGAAGAAGGAAAAAAAGTGCCCTGGGCGGTGGAAAGGATCAGGGTAGTGAGGGAGGGAAATGATCGCCCAGGGCACAAGTCTCGGTGTGACTCTTGGTGTGCTGAGAAGTATAGCAAAGCTTGGGCCGGAACGGAAGTCTTGTCCAGATCCTGATGCGTGTCTACAAGATGAGTGGCACAAACACGTTATGATCAATCCGCAGGAGGGTTGCGCGATTCCCGTTCAGCGCCACGCGCATGCGTTGCACATTGGAACGATCGATTCGATCATGTCGCAATGAAATCATCGTAAGACAATGGTAACGTTCACATTGCGCCAATTCTCACGATATGTTTCCGATTGGAACGAAATCGCGGTCGGAACATCTCACCCACCCACCGCCCATAACCCAGCTCACCCCTCCGCCCGCACCCGGCTTAACTCGTACCGCTCCACCTCAAACCCCACCTCCCCCAGAAGCGCCACCCCCCGCCCATACCGCTCCTCCAGCTGCAGCAGATCCTTGCGCTTCACGTTCAGAATGTACTGCGCCACATCCGGATTCATCCGGACCTCGAGCGCCACGGAGGTCCCCGCATTCAACTCGTGCCGAATCAGCCTCAACAGCCAGAGCCCCATGCTCTCCACGCTCTTCACCAGCCCCGTCCCCCGACACGCCCGGCACTCCTCGAACGAGAGCCGCTTCACCCCAGGCCGGATCTTCTCCCGCGCCAGCTCCAGCAGCCCCAACCGGCTCATCCGCAGGATCGTCGTCTGGGACCGGTCCTTCTTGGCGACCTCCTTCATCGCACGCTCCACCTCGCGCCGGTGCTCGGACTCCTTGACGTCGATGAAGTCGATGACGATCACCCCGCCGATGTCGCGCAGCCGCAGCTGCCGCCCGATCTCCTCGCAGGCCTCGAGGTTCGTCCGGAGCGCCATCTCCTCCGGGGTCGCCCCGGCCGTCCGGCCGCTGTTCACATCCACGGCCGTCAGCGCCTCGGTCTGCTCGATCACGATCGATCCCCCGCCGGGAAGCTCCACGCGCTTCGAATAGATCCCCTCGATCTGGGTTTCCACGCCGAACTTGTGGAACAGAGGCTCGGCTTCCTCGTAGAGGAGGAAGCGGCCGCGGAATCGGGGCATGACGGCGGAGACGAACTCGATGGTCTTCTCGAGCACGGAGGGGGAGTCGATGTGGACTTCTTCGACTTCGGGGGTGAACAGGTCCCGGATGGTCCGGATGACCAGGTCGCTGTCGGTGTAAAGGGAGACGGGGGCGCGGTCGGCGGCGGCCTTTTCGGAGACGGCGCGCCAGAGGCGGACGACGCCGTCGAGATCCCGCTGGAGGTCGCGGCGCGCCTGGCCGGTGCCTGCGGTGCGGACGATGAACCCGACGTCGGGGGGCGGGTCGAGCTCGGTGAGGAGGGATTTCAGGGCCTCACGTTCCGCCGGGTCGGGGATGCGCCGCGAGACCGCGAACCGGCGCGTCTGGGGGGTGAGGACGAGGTAGCGTCCCGGGATCGAGATGTCCATCGAAACGCTCGGTCCCTTGTCCCCGACCGGGTCGCGCGTCACCTGCACCAGGATCTCCTGACCCGGCCGGAGGGCTTCCCGCAGGTCGGGGGTAGGCCGCCGATCGTGCCGCTCCGGGCCGCGGCGCGCCGTGTCGGTCCCGGGCGCGGTGTCGGGGGGAGGCGACTGGCCCGCCGTGCGGGCCGGGCCGGCGGGGGCCGCGTGGGGCGCGACGACCTCCGACGCGTGCAGGAACGCGTTCTTCCCGAGGCCGATGTCCACGAACGCCGCCTGCAGGCTGAAGACGATGTTGATGACGCGGCCCTTGTAGATGTTCCCGACGAGCGTCTCGCGCGCCGCGCGCTCGATGTAGAACTCCTGCAGCACGCCCTCGTCGAGCACCGCGACGCGGACCTCCTCCGGGTCGGCCGCATTCACCAGCATCTTCCGGTTCATGCGCGGGCCCCCCCTTTGTCCGCCAGCACCGTGCGGGTCCGGACGAGCGGCGTCCCTCCCACCCCGAGGAGCTTCAGGATCTCCTCCGGTCGGGCTGCGCCGGAGTCGGTAATCCGGATCGTGAACCGCAGGACCCCGTCCTCGACCGTGATCGCGGCGATCCAGGGGCGGATGTCCACCGTCCGGACTCCCTCGGCGCTCCGCCGCTCGACGGGGACGGAGGGGAGAGCGAGAAGTGGCGCCGGGTCGGGCGTCGCGCCGGCGGGGAGCCGGGCCTCGTATTCGGCGGCGACCGCCGCCGCGCGGGCCGCGACCGCTTCGGCCCCCACGATCACGAGTCCTTCGGTGACCTGCGACCCCAGTCCGTCGCGCAGCTGTTCCGCAGGCCGGGGTTCCGTCAGCTCGATCTCCACCCGTTCGTCGAGCGACTCGACGCCGAGGGACAGGGCGGACAGGAACGTGATCCGCGGGCGCTGGTTGAACCCCTCCGAGAGAGACACGGGGAGGTCGGCGCGGCGGAGGGCGCGTTCGAAGAGGCGCATGAGGTCGTGATGGGAGTAGAAGCGAGCGGGGCCGGACTTGCGGAACTGGAGCCTGTAGAGGAAGCGGCCGCCGGCGGGGTCGCCCGGGGGCGGCCTGCGGTGCCTCTGGCGGGCTCCCCCTGCGTCCCGGCTATCTGCCACCCCTGAGCCTCTCGTGCTCCAGGCGTTCCTTCTCCCGGGCCTGCCGGAGGCGCTCGGCCCATTCCCCGCGGGACTTTCCCTCGCGGAGCCGGTCGGACTCGGAGCTTTCCGCGGCCTTCTCGCGGTCGAGGCGTTCGGAGACGGCTCCCGCGGTTTCTCCGGCGCCGCGGACGAGGCGGGGGGTGATGAAGACGATCAGGTGGTTGCGCGTTTTCCGGGTATCGGTGTCGCGGAACAGGTGCCCGACGATCGGGATGTCGCCGAGGCCGGGGAGTTTCTGGATCGTCTTCCCGTCCCGGTCCTCGATCAGCCCCGCGACGACGGCGGTGTTGCCGCTCTCGACGAGCATCCGGGTGACGACGGTGGAGGTCGCGACGCGGGGGAGGAAGATCCGGGTCTCGGCGGCGCCGGGCAGGTCGGCGTCGTCCCCGACCAGCTGGAACTCCTCGAATCCCGGCAGGATCGAACTGCCGCCGGTGAGCGTATTGGTCTGGGGGATGACGGTCATGACGATCTGGCTGCTTCCCGGAACGACATGCGGGATGATGAGGAGCTGGAATCCGACCTGGATGGGGGAGCCCGGGGCCTCCACCACGCTCGTCGTCGTCCCGCCCGCCTGGGTCGCCGCGACCTCGACGTTCGCCCAGCGGATCGACTCCCCGACGAAAATCGTCGCCTCGGTGTCGGAAAGCACGGACAGGCTCGGCGCCTGCTCGAGGCGCGACGTCGCGTCCTCCTGGAAGAGGCGGAGCGTCGCAGTGATCCCGAGATCGGTCGCCCAGAACAGGTCCGTCGCGACGAAGTCGTTCCCGATCCCGAAGGGGAGCCGCGAGCGGCGGATGGTGGTCGAACTGGCCGGCGCGAGCCCGCCCGCTCCCGTGACGTACGGCTTGTTCGGCACGAACAGCGTCGAGGTCCCGACGCTGACCCCCGAGGCGTCCCCCGTCGTGTACCGGATGCCGACCTGCGCGAGATCGGAATTGCGCGTGGAGACGACCTTCACCTCGAGGTGGACCTGGTAGGGCTCGACGTCCAGCCGGGCGATCGCCGCCCCGATCTGCGCGAGCACGGGCCCGGTGTCGGTCACGATCACGCTGTTGGTCGACGAGACGTACTGCAGCGAGCCGACCGGCCTGTCACCCCGGCGTGTCAGCGCCGACTTGAGCGCCTCGATGATCGAGAACTCCCGCACGGCTTCTTCGTTCGGCTTCGGATCGCCGACCAGCGTGTCCGCCTTGATCTTCGGACGATAGAGGTCCTGCGGCCGCAGGTACCGGAACGAGAAAACCCGGGTCTCCAGCTGCATCGCCAGCCGCTCCGGCGTCACGATCCGCACGATCCCGCTCGGCTCCGTGACCGCGGCGTACCCCGCCGTCTTCACCAGGGCCTCGAGGGCGTCCTCCCAGGGGATGTCCTGGAAACGCATCGTGACAGTCGCCTTCCCGTCGACCTCCGGCGCGATCACGATGTTCGCCCCCGCCTTCCCCGCGAGCACATCCAGGACCTCCACGAGCGGGGAATTGCGGAACTCGGCGGTCACCCGCGGCGGCCGCACGATCCGGATCAGCCGCGCCGACACCTCGCGCGGCACGGTCCCGGTCCGCTGGCAGACGAGGTCCAGCGCCTGGCGCCACGGAATCTCGAGCAGCGTCACCGTCACCGTGCCGTCCACGCCGGCGTCCGGGACGATGTTCGTCCCGCTGATCTCCGACAGCCGCCGCGCGACCTCGGCCAGCGGCATCCCCCGGACGTCCAGCGAGACCCACGCGTCCTCGCGCCGCAGATCCGCCGGCCCCGAAATCCGCACGCTTCCCACGTCGGCCCCGGGCCCGTCCTGGCCCCGCGCCGGAACCGCCAGCGCCGCCACCAGAAGCCCCGCCACGACCGCCCGCCGGATCCACTCGGTCATCTCACCCTCCGCTGCCCCGCGTCACTTCGGCCCCGGCTCCCCGCCGATCCGCAGACGCAGTTCCTCACCTTTGTAATCGAGAACCACCTCGTCCGCACGGATTTCCCGGATCGTGCATCCGTCGATTCCCGCCACGCCCTCCCCCTCCTCGCAGGAGCCGTTTCCCAGCAGGACGACCGAGTGGGAGACGGGGAGGATGACCGTCGTCCGGGCCCGGATCCGGGCGCCGAGCAGGTCGATCCCGAGTTCGAGCTCGAACGGTCCCGGCTCCTGGACCACCAGGACGCCGCTCGGCCGGCGGTCCTTGAGCCGCTCGTATCCCTCCAGCCGTACCCGGGCGCGTTTTTCCAGCGGCAGGGCCTCTTCGACCAGCTGCGCCACGGTCGCCTGCTCCGGCTTTCCGGCGAGTTCCGGGGAAGCGGAGAGCGCGTGGAGCGTCTGGACCATGCCGGGGAGGCGGGCCAGGCGTGCGGCGTCCCGCGCCTCGAACGCGTCGCGGATGTCGCGGAAGACCGACCGTGCGGTGGCGAGGGCGGCGCGGGCCGGATCGTAGTGGCGCGCGGCTTCGGCCAGGATTTCGCCGATCCGGACGACCGCCTGCGGGTCGCCGGTGTCGCGGATCCGGGCGGCGGCGAGGTGGAGGGACTTGCTGCGTTCGGCGAGGACGGCCTCGCGGTCGGCTTCGGGGAGGGAGGCGGCCTGGCGCATGGCGGCGAGGTCGTCCTGGGCGCGGTCGAGCAGGGTCCGGAGCTCGGCGGGGGAGAGCGGCACCCCCG
>JABWAY010000375.1 GCA_013360825.1 Candidatus Brocadiia bacterium
CGGCAGCCGCGACCGCCCACGGGAGCCAGGCGGTCCGGCGGATCGGAAGGACAGGCGGGGAGAGCGGGAGGCGCCTCACAAACGCCGCCGGGTCCGCCGCCGCCGCCGGGGCCCACTCCCGCACCGCTGCGTCCACTTCCAGCATCCTCCGGCACTCCGGGCACTCCGAGACGTGGCGCAGCACCTCCGGCGAACGGTCGCCGTCGTCACGCCGTGCCAGCATCCCGTCGCAGTCGTGCCCGCTCATCGTCCGCTCTCCCTGTCCAGCGCCTCCCGGACCTTCTTCCGGGCCAGGCTGAGGTTGGCTTTGGCGTTCTCGTAGGAAATCCCGAGGGACGCCGCGATCTCGCTCAGCCCCAGCCCCAGCTCCGCCACCATCAACAGCACCTGCCGCTGCCGTTCCGGAAGTTCCGACATCGCCCGGCCGACCGCGTCTTCCGCCGCCACGTCCCGTTCTCCCCGCGCTTCGAAGTCCCGTTCCCCCAGTCCCGTCTCCCGGGGACGCCGCACGTCCCGGGCCGCGTTCACCACGATCCGCCAGAGCCAGGTCCGGAAGGACGACTCGCCGCGGAATCCCTCGAGGCCGCGCCACGCCCTGACGAATGCGTCCTGGCAGGCGTCCTCGGCCAGCCCGACGTCCCCCAGGAGCTTGGCGCAGTACCCGCGCGCGGCTCCCAGGTGCCTCCGGACCAGCCGGCCGAACGCCTCGCGATCCCCGGATTTCGCGAGGGTCACGAAGTGTTCGTCCGGGAGATCTGACGGGTCGGGAGGGGGAAAGGTCAAAGCGCCGTCCTGAAAATTCCGTATGTTCGTGTAATGTTTGGCACAGGATTCCCGTCAATTTCCCGAAACCCGCGTTCCTCGCCGGGGTTTATACTCGCATGCCCGGAGTCCGTACAGTTCACAGGAGATGCCCATGCTACGCCGCGCCGCCCTGATCGCTCCCTTGCTCCTCGCCGCCGCCTCGCAGTCCCGCGCCGATTTCGGCACGAGTCTGGAGGAAGCGGAGAAGGAGTCCCGGAGCCGGGGCAAGCTGATGCTCGTCTACATCTGGTCCCCGGCCTGCCATGTCTGCAAGGGGCTGAACGAGAAGGTCTGGCCGAACCTGGCGGTGCAGACGGAGCTGGAGAACTGGTCCGCGGTGAAGGTGGACTCGAACGACGCCGTGAAGTCGAAGTACCGGTGGAAGGTGGACGACGTGCCGCAGATCCGCGTCATCGACCCCGAGGGGAACGAGTTCCGGACGCTGACCCGCAGCGATATCCCGGGCGGAAACAGCCCGGACAAGATGGTCGAGGCGCTCCAGAGCCTCCGCCAGGCCTGGGACGACGAACTCGCGGGGCGCAAGTTCGAATGGGAGTCGGGGGCTGCGGAGGCGAAGACGAAGTCGAAAGAGAGGGGTCGGCCGATCGCGTGGTTCGCCAGCGAGGCCGCGTCCCCCGGATCCCTCAACCGCACCTATCCGCAGTTCACCGACAAAGTCCCGGCCGCCGCTTCCAAGAAATTCGTGTGCGTCCCGGTCTCCAAGGCCAACACCGACTTCTGGGAGAAGTACAAGCCGCAGGTGGTTCCCGGGTTCGTGTTCACCGACCTGGACGGGGTGGAACTGCACCGGTGCGGGCTGCTTTCCGGCGAGGACCTCGCGAAGGAGTTCGACCTCGCGGCCGCGAAGTTCGAGGCCACGAACATCGTCGATCCCGCGAAGGCGCTCGAGCGGGCTCTGGCGAACTGGGATGCGGCGCTCCGCGGGCAGGTCGAGCAGGACAAGCTGGACGCGGGGCAGAAGGTGATCGACGCGAACGAGCCGAAGACGGTCAAGGCACTGGCCAGAGGGTTCGCCGATCCGAGCATCAAGGTGAAGGAAATGCTGATCCCGGCGATGACGGGGATCGACGTGCAGGCGGGGCTGCCGGAGCTGATCAAGTGGGTCCAGAAGGAGACGAACACGAAGCTGGCGGTCAAGGGGTGGGATGCGGTCGGACAGACCGGCGACCTCCGCGCCGTGCCGGCGCTCACCGACAACGTCCTCGACGCCCAGAGCGCCGAGGTCAGCAATGCCCGGATCCGGGCGCTCGGGAACATGCGCGACAAGAAGGTCGTCGACTTCCTGGTCGAACTTCCGTTCAAGATCAAGGGGAAGGGGCGCGGGCCCGGCGGCGGCGGCGGACAGCGGCAGGCGATCAAGAACTCGCTGAACAAGCTGACCGGGCAGGACTTCGGCGAGGACTGGCTGGAGTGGAAGAAGTGGTGGCGCGACAACCAGAAGGCGTTCAAGTTCGAGTAGGGACGCGAGGGGCGATTTTCGCGGGGTCGGCCTCGGGGCCGGCCCCGTTTTCATTGCGGGACGCGCGGCGGGGAGGATGTTCTGGCGGACCGGGCCCGCGCACCTATAATTCCCCGCATGTCGGAAGCCGAACACAAGGAACTGAACTGCAAGTCCTGCGGGGCGCCGATCGAGTACCTGAGCGGCGAATCCACGCTGACCTGCGGGTACTGCGGCAATACCCTCATGCTGCAGTCGATCGGGACGATCGTCCCGGTTCAGAAGCACTACCTGCTGCAGCCGAAGGTCGAGGAGGACGCGCGCGAGCGGACGATCCGCCAGTGGATGTCCACGGGGTTCTTCAAACCGAAGGACCTCCCGCAGGTCGGCCGGCTGGAGGCGCCGCAGGGGATCGTCCTCCCGTTCTGGGTCGTCGCCTGCCGGTCGTTCACCCAGTGGAGCGGACAGAATCGCCGCACCCGCCGCGTCGGGTCCGGCAAGCACGCGCGGACGGAGACGTACTGGGAACCCGCGAGCGGGTCGTTCGAGAACGCCCACAACTGGTCCGTCTACGCGCGCCGCGGCGAGGAGTGGTTCGGGATCGACGCCCTCAACCCCGGCGCCCTCAAGACCGAGGCCGACTGGGGAGGGTTCTTCCTCGGCTTCGGGATGGGAAGCGAGGCGAGCCAGGGGGTGAACCTCATGCAGGGCGCGACCCCGTTCGACATCAAGCAGATCGGCGAGAAACTCGCCATCAAGAACGGGCAGATCAACCAGGAGCAGGCCGAGCAGGAGGCGCGCGGCCAGATCACGCGCTTCAGCCGCACCATCGCCGACGGGCGGGTCACCACGCTGACCGACTGCGACACCCAGATCACGGTGGACGGGACGTATCTCGTGCACCTGCCGCTCTGGGTCTACCGGTATACCTACGAGGGGAAGGCGTTCCGTCTGCTGGTGAACGGCTTCACGGGGCAGATCGTGAAGGGCGAGCACCCGGTCGGGAAGTACGACAAGCTGATCGTGATGCTGGTCTTCCTGCTGATCGTCGGCGGCGTGATCCTCCTGATCATCTTCATGATGACGAGGAAGTAGCCGGATGAAGGTCACGCGCGAGGAGGAGGCGCCCGGCCGGGAGGCGTGGGAGGCCGGGGCGCGCGCGGCGGCGGAAAAGCTCGGGTACGAGGCGGCAGGGGAGCTGGCGTGGAAGGCCGGGATCGTCTGCGGCTTCCACCCGGAGGCATTCCCGCACAGGGTCCGCGCGGCCTGGGCCGACGGGCGCGGGACCTGGACCGCCGAGGCGACCGCCTGGACTCCCGCGGCGCGCCGGACCCTCGACAACCGGCTCGATGCGCTTCAGGGCCGGGCCGAACCCGGCTCCGCCGCTTCGACGCTCGCCCG
>JABWAY010000376.1 GCA_013360825.1 Candidatus Brocadiia bacterium
CGACGACGCCTGCCAGGAGACCTTCGTCCAGGCCTGGCGACAGCTCGGAACGCTTCGGGACCCCGCCGCCCTCGGCCCCTGGCTCCTGGCGATCGCCCGGAACCTCGCGCTCGACCGGCTGCGGAGCCGGAAGCGGGACGGCCGACGTGAGGAGCTGCACGAGGACGCCGCCGCCGCGCGGCCGATCGCGAACGACCGGGAGCTGCGGGAGCGGACGATGGCCCACATCCGCGCCCTCCCCGAGAGCTACCGGGAAACGCTCGTCCTGAGACTCGTGGAAGGACTCGACGGCCCTGAGATCGCGGCACAGACCGGGCTCACCCCCGGCTCCGTCCGCGTCAATCTCAGCCGCGGAATGGAACTCCTGCGCGAACGCCTAAGGAAGGACGGATGGCCATGAACGACGACTACCTGTGGAACCGGACCGGGTCGGACCCGGAGACCGAAGCGCTCGAGCGGGCCCTCGCCCCCCTCGGGTACCGGGAGCGGTCCGCTCCCCTCCCCGCCGCGCCGCCCGCAAGCCCGGCCCGGTGGCGCTCCGTCCTCGCCCTCGCAGCCGCCGCCGCCCTTCTCGCCGGGATCTTCGCCCGGCTCCCGGGCAGGGCCGCCCCACCCCCCTCGACCGCGTTCGCCACCGACACCGAAATCGACCTCGGCCGCTACGGAAGCGTCACCGCCCGCGCCGGCGCCCGCCTGACGGTCCTCCGGCAGTCCGACGACGAAATCCGCCTCCGCCTCGACCACGGCACCGTCGAAGCCCGGATCACCCTCGAAGCCCGCCCGCGCTTCTTTCAGATCGACACCCCCGCGACCACCTGCATCGACCTCGGCTGCCACTACACGCTCACCGTCGACGCAGCCGGCCGCTCCGTCGTGCACGTCACCACCGGCCGGGTCGCCTTCGCCGACGGCGGCCGCGAGGTCTACGTCCCCGCCGGCGCGACCTGCACGGCCGTCCCCTCCCGCGGCTCCGGCACCCCGCACTGGGACGATGCCCCCCCGGACCTGATCGCCGCGGTCCGCGCGTTCGACGAAGCGCCCCCCGCGCAGCGACTGGCGGCGGCAAAGGCCGTCACGCGCGAGTCGGGACGCCCCCTCGACTCCCTGACCGTCTGGCACGTGATGCAGGACGACGACCCTGCCGTCGCAGATCTCGGCTTCCGCGCGCTTGTGAACCTGATCGGCTCCCCCGACGGGGTCACGCGGGCGTCCACGCTCGCGAAGGAGCCTGCCGCAATGGAGGCATGGAAGGAACATGTCCTGACGGCGTGGTGGGGAAAGTGACGTTGCCCGCACATCGCCATGGATCGATCGATCCCGGCGCGGCCCGACCCGGATTTGCGTGCGGGCATGGGTCGAGACATTGACCGACCGCCAGGACCGCGGCGTTCCGGTGGCGGCGACTCGGTCCTGGGGGGCGGGCCGTGCACCACCCGTTTCCGCCGCCGCGTACAACCTCCCAGGGACCGAGATCGATGTGCCGCCACATCCGCGAGCGGGAGTCGTAGCCGCCTGTCGTGGACCTGTGCCCGCAGCGCGAACACTCGAGGCTCTTCCTTCGCAGCTCGACGCCGACGACGATCGCCAGCGCATCAGGGTGGAATGTCGCCTTCGTGACCAAAGCCGCTTGCAGACCCAGCAGGCGGCGGACTACCGTCTCCATCTGCATCAGGGGTGTCTCCGTGACAGGCGGTAGGTGTGAGAACCACCACCCTACACGGACACCTCTGGTGGGCTGAAGAACAGAAACGGCGGCAGCTAAAGGGAAAGGCTACAAAGGCTTACGACCGTCCGCTCAGTCCCTCTCGGGGATCCACGAACGGTTGAGGAGAGGCAGATTCATAATAGACGATCCCGGTGGCGGGATCGAGGTAACCGACCTTGACCCGGCAGTCCACGGCGAACCGGCCGCCCGCCTCGCGGGCCTTCCGGCAGAAATGGAGATCCTGGGTCATGGCCGCGACGCCGCCCTGCTCCGGAAACCAGTCCGAAACCGTCACGAACCACGTCGGCGGGATGCGCCGGAACAGCTCCATCCGCCAGAGCGTGCACCCCATCGCGATCCCGTTGCACTCCACGACATGACCGTGCCGGGGCCGACTCAAACCCCGCCGGATAGGATCCCTACCTGGCCTCCCATTGCACCTCGCCACGATGGAGAATCCGAATGTGGGCGGACTCGGTCTGAAACGCCGACAACCGGATCTGCTCCCTGCCCGAAGCAAATCCGAGTGCCAGACTCGAACCATTCTCGGAGTCGGTCTGCACCGCGCATGTCCCGTTCTCGCCCGACAGGACCCACCGCGATCTTCCTCTGCCGCACATCAGGGAGTACCGCGCGTCCTCGCGCTCGAGAAGCAGCGCCGCTCCATCCCTCATCAGGCACATGCGCAGTCCAGGCTGGCCTGAGCCCTCGTCGAAGAGGGAGACGGCCGGGAATCCATCCGCGCCTCGTCCGGGTTCGATCCGGACATGACGCTCCGGGTGCCCGGGGTGGGTCAAGACGAACATGGCCGCTCCGTCTGCCGACATCGAGAGCGCGGCCGACTCCTTTCCCTCCCTGACCATTGAGATTCGCAGCTCGCCTTCCGGTGAGGCTGTCAGCCTGATTTCACCTCTGCCCCCCTCACTGCGCACGATGAGAGATGATGTTTCCACGACTCCATCCGGACTGCGCCACCCGAGTCCGATGCCGGCAACCAGCAGCCCGACGACAAAGAAGTGTCCTCGGGCGAACCGTGCCAAGCAGCGATCCGGAATGCCGGTCGGGACATCGACTGTGCTCATGACTCGTCACTCCTCATTTGATCCTGATCGTCACCGACTTGATGACCCTGCAGGCCCGCCTCCCGCGCGCGTCGTAGCACGCGACCCATGCGGTGATTGAAATGGATCCCCCGCCTGGCACGGTCTCCCAACCCCGGAAGTCCAGAGGGCCGTATTCTGACCTGCCATGCGTCGTGAAAGGATCGTCGCCCCATGCGCTTGCCTTGAATGGATGCTGATTCCCGATCAGCGGCGGCTGAAAATCCAGGATGACTGCGTCGACATTTACCTCCCCGGAGCCTGTCGGTTCATATTCCAAAGAGACGATTTTGAGTCCGTTCTCGTCGAAATACTCGGCAACAACCCCGACTTCGCAGGCGCAGTCATCGGCCAGCGTAGTCCCTGTGAAAGTCACGGAAGCGTGCAGCGACCCAGGCTCCGCCTTCGCAACCTCGGCCGGCGCTGAAATGGCAACCTCTGAACACCGGCACTGCATGATGCCAAGGCCATTCCAAGGACTCAATGACGGCGCCCAGTGTTCCTCTCGCAAGGGGATTGCCCCAGGGGACCACAAGACAGCGGAGGGATTTGCCTGAGGGTAATCGTTCACTCTGCCCACCTCGGCTTGGATCGTCAGCCCCTCCCGAAGCTGCGTGGACCGCCTCGCCGCCCGCCGCGCATCTCCCGCGAGCAGGGCCTGCTGAAGGTAGTCCTGCGGCGCCGTCTGACTCATCGATGGCCTCCTGTCAGCTTGCTGGATTCTATCAGGACGTCTCTGGCACTGATGCCACCGTTATTCCGCAGCGTCCCCACCCTTACCGCCTCCACCTCCGGCGCCATTACGCTCTCCTCGACGGGCACCCGTCCCTCCACCCACGGCAAGCCCTTCCTGCCC
>JABWAY010000377.1 GCA_013360825.1 Candidatus Brocadiia bacterium
CAGCGGCCCCCTCGCAAGAGGATCCGGGGCCGATGGCGGGGGCGGCGGTCGGGCTGCGGGTTACCCCTCTGTTACCCACACGGATTACTGATGACCCAGTGAAAAACCAGCTGATCCCCGACTCTCTTCGTGATTTCGCGACCGGTCCCGAGAATCGGCCATGTCGCCGACTCCACGGGATCGCCCCCTCGCGCCGATTCCGCATTGAGCGCAATCTGTGACAGGATCTCTGCAAATTCCCCTGCCTGGATCTTGTCCACGATCTGCCGCGCCGCCGACTCCGGGATTCCCAAGTCCTCGGAGAGTTTGGCAGCCGGGGCCTGCTGATACGCGTACCCGTCTTTCGCCATCAGTACCCAGCCGGCCACGGGAAGCCCTCTCATAAGCCCAGACCCAAGGATCGATCGCCAGGCCCGCGACTTCATCGGAATCCTGTGGTCTTTCGCCATCTGGTTCAGTTTCTCCAGCGTCTCCTTCCCTATCTGGTCCAGGTCCCGGACAGTGGCGGCGGTGCGCGACCCGATGAAGGGCTTCTTCCAATTGGGCTTGAAGTCGGGGACCAGCTTCGCGACCTCGTCGTGGATCTCCCCCATCCGGATCGCGGCCCGACGCATCAATGCGTCCTTCGCGGCCCGCTCAGCGTTCGTGTCCGCAAAGCGGGGAGCCTTTTCCATTGCCTTCAAGCTGTCAATCCTCTCCCGCGCCGCCTCAAGCGCTTTCCACTCCTTGGAGTTCAGCTCCGCGTCGATGTGCGCCTTCCATTTCTCTGTCAGGTGGCGGGTGGCGCGTGCGTGAGCGTCCGGATCCACGGGAACCTGGAGATTTCGGAAGTCCTCCGGCAACACCTTGTCGAAGAATTCGCGGTACTTGAACGACTCGGCGTCTTCGCCGACGCGAAAGACGTTCCACGGATGGTGCCCCTGGAAGGCCTCCCGCAGGACATCCCCACAGGGCGACCGGTTGATCAAGTCGCCCGGAGGCTCGAAGAACAGGCCGGACCCCGGGGGCTTCGTGGCCTCAAGTTCTTCGATCGGTACGGTGTCACGACGATCCGTGCTCGTCGTTGTAGCCCCCGACACGGAGCCGCCCGCTCCGCCCCACTCCCGTGTCCCATGCCCGTTCCTGCAACAGGGGCAGCAGCAGCCACGGGGCCCCGCGCCCGTCCCCGACGATCGGGGCGGCGGCGGCGACTCGACCGGCACCGTCCTCCCGACCTCCCTCGCCGCGACCTCCGCCGCCGTGGGCATGAAGACCCATTCCGTCGTCGTCACCCGACCGTCGGGAAGCGTCGGCCGGTACGGATCGAGCGTCTGGCCTGCTGTCTTCGCCGTCGGCGTCACGGTCGCGCCGGTGCGGGTCGCGTCCGTCCGGGACTCGTCGCAACACCGGCAGCAGCACTCCGCCCCGCCTCCGCCGCCACCCTCGCCCCCGACCGCTCCCATGTGCCCCGCCTCGCCGGCGCCACCCCTCGGCCCTCCCCCCGGCCCGAACGGTCCCCACCACCCGTCGATCCTCGTCGAAGGCTCGCCTCCCTCTCTCCGCCCCGGCCTTCCGCCCCCTCCTCCACCCGCGGCACCGGTTCCCCCGCGTCCCCCGTCCGCCCTCTCCCATGGCCGCGCTACGTCAGGGTTCCAGCCCCGCCTTGCGTATTCGTCCACGCACTCCACCGCGCGCCCGTACGCCGACTGCCCTCCGTTCCCGTCCCACTTCTTCGGCTTCTCGCCGTTCGGCCCCAGGGGAAAGTCCTCCGGCCGCTTGTCGCACTTGGGGTACAGGTCGTACTGCTCCAGGTACCACCCCAGCCCCCAGCTCTCCAACTGCGCAATCTCCGCCCACCCCCAGTTTGGTCGCGTCACCGGCGCACGGCACCAGTCCACCTTCTCGAGGTCGTAGAACCCCTTCGGCAGCACACCCGTGTACCCGGATCCGCACCCGCCCGCGCCTGCCGACCTGGAAGCGTCGCTCCCGCTCCTCCAGCGCTCTACCTCTCCGGTGTCCGTGTCTCCGCCCAGCCCGTACTTGCCCACCGGACCCAGCGGGACCAGTTCGGGGAAGTCTTCTGGGTCCACCCACCGGGGCGTCCCGTCGTCCGCCATGGCCATCCTCCGCCTCCTGCTTCGGGAAGTCCCGAGCGACTACTTCCGGTACTTCTCCAGCCGTCCTTCCCAGACCCCGTAGGCTTCGACCTGGTCTTCATCCACGACGGTCCCGCCGACGTCCGTATCCAGCGTGAAGTGCACCGCTCCGCCCCCGCACAGCCAGCTCCGGCCCTCCACCCGCACCTCGTCCGGCTCGTACCACCAGACTCGCCACTCCTTCGACAGCTTCTGGATCAGGATCCCGTGCCGGCGGTCCAGGTCGACGGCAAAGAGCCCGTACATGGGGCGCCACCCTTCTCGGACTCCCACATCCAGCGGGTCGTCGCCCATGTAGCACGAAGTCGTGCCTCCGCTCGAACCCAGGGACCAACGCATGACCCAGCCCCACTCGTTTGCCACCGTGACTTTGTGCCCATCATCCTCCAGCAGATACACGTTGCGATGATCTCCGATCCGATGGATGTACACGTCCATCCCGTTTCTTGGAGCACAGCATCCGGAGAGCGCCGTGGCTGCCAATAGGAGGAGCCCGCTACGCATGCATCACCTACTCTCTCGTCGGCGGTGGCGGGTTCCATGGGGTGACTCCACGAATCCCGGCATACGCAATTTCCAAATCTGTGAGAACGGTCGCTTCCCAACCCATCTTGGTGTGATCGAGCCCCACGTAGTTCTTGTGGTTCCCTTGGCCGTCGGTCGGGCTCAGGTCGACCGTCCGCCGCGGATTTGCGATTTCCTGTCGCGACTCTCCGAACAGGAGTCTGTCGCTCTCATCGTCGCTGGCGTAGGCCGCCCAGAAGTTCTCGACGTTCGACGGCACCTCTCCCGGATCGTGCCCCCAGATCCCGGTCGCCACTGGGTCCAGCACTCCCAGGAATCGCACCGGCATCGGCTGCCTCCAGAGCATCATTTCAGACCCATCGGCGCGCTTCATCACACACCTTAGTCCTTCGCTCTGCAGGTCGTCGGCCAGCGCAAGCGCCGCGATGGCTCCCTGCGAGTACCCGAAGAGATCGATCTTGAGCTCGCCGCAGATCAGGATTGTCTTCCCGTCGGGACCGACCGTCGCCGTCTCGCACAGTTTCCGGCTCAGGAATTCTTTCGCGTCCGCGATGTTCTGGGCGGCCGCAATCGGCGTCGCGTCCGTTGTGTAGTAGCGAAGTGGGCCGGGATAGCGTTTCGAGAGCTTGTTGATCGTGCGCTTCTTAAGGTCTTCCGAATCACCGCCCTTCCAATGCGCCCCTTCGAAGAAGAGCCCCACCTCGATCACCTTATTGAGTTCCGGGGGGCAGTCCTTCGTGGGATCCTCCACGGGTTCGAGGCGTTCCTCCTCCCGCCGCTGCCACGGCGGCTTGAAGAAGTACGGCGTCGTCCCGGGGGCGTCCGTCGCCCGTGTCCCCGGCCGAAGGAGTCCTTCTGCGGGCAGCGCCACCGTCCCCGGGCGCTCGGCCGTCCCCCGGGGTGGGCGGCTTCCGGACTGCGTTCCAGGCCGGACGCTCCCCGGGTCCGTCGGCG
>JABWAY010000378.1 GCA_013360825.1 Candidatus Brocadiia bacterium
CGGCGGGCGCCCCGACGAGAAGGTCCCCCTCCGCCGGAAACGCGACCGGCCCCGCCCCGCCTTCGAGCCGGAAGGCCTCGCGGTCGTCGTCCATCGACCAGACGACCAGGTCGTCGCCATCCGCAAACGCGACCCGCCCGTCGCGCGGGTCGATCCGCGCCCCGGTATACGGCCTCGCGCCGGGGTCGGGATCCCGGCGCTCCCACGTCCGCTTCCGCGGCGCCCCGCCGTCGAGAAGGTTCCACTGGACCGTGCGCAGCGTCGCCAGGTTCTCGCGACCGTCCCACGCGGACGAGACGAAAAGCACGCGCGCCCACTTTCCGTCCGCCGAGACGACGAATTCCCCCTCCGCCCCCGGCTCGATGTCGTAGTCCGCGACGGTCCGGCCGTTCTCCGCCCGCGCGATCGTCAGCCAGCCGTCTTCCGTGACCCAGCCCAGATGCCCGCCCGTCGGCGTCCAGCGGATCTCGACCACGGCTCCCGGCGGCCCCTCGATCTTCAGCACCTCGCGCCGGGTCGACGCATCCCAGATCCGGATCGTCCCCGCGCCGTCCCCGCTCGCGATCCGCGACCCGTCCGGAGACGCCGCGGCGGCCCCGACTTCGGCGGCGTGTTCCAGGAAGGCCCCCCGGTCCTTCCCCGACTCGAGGTCGAACGTGCGCACCGCGCGGCCGTCCCCCCAGGCGAACCCATGCCGCCCGGCGAATCCCGCGCGCAGCGGCGCACCCGTGAAGGGTTCCGCCGCGAAGACCTCGCGCCATTCCGCGTCCGCCGCGCAGGCCGCCGAAACGGCCAGGCAGGCCCAGAGCGCGGTCCCCAGAATTCGTCCCACACACCCTCTCTTCGTCCCGCATCCGGCGGAACGGTCCGACCCCCTGTCCCGACCGTTACTTCGTCTCGACCCAGAGCTCGTCGAATTCTACCCCGATGCCGAAGTCGTTCGACTTGCCAAATCGCACGGGGTGGCAGATCGCGTTGATCCCCTGGTAACTCTTTCCCGACAGCTTCATCTCGATCAGGAACGGTTTCGCGGGAAACGACTTCTTGCCGAGGTCAAAGTCCGCCAGAAATGCCCCCTTGAGCGAGACGTTCCGCACCTTGGCGGTCCCCTCGTCCAGCTTCTTCCGGTTGATGTCCAGGATCCGGACCTTCGCTTCCAGCGTCACCTCGTTGCGGCGGTAGCGTCGGACGTCCTGAAGTTCCTTCTCGAACAGGGTCTTGAACTGCTCCACCTTGACTTCGCGCGTCATCAGCCTCTCCTCACAGGGAATCCGCCTTCCATATATATAGGGTGTTTCGGCAGGATGGAAGGATCGGCTGCAACCCCGCCCGGGAGTGTCAGGCGTGGGCGAGGGCCTTCTCCAGATCGGACAGGATGTCGGAGACGCTCTCCAGGCCGAGGGAAAGCCGGAGCCCGTCGCGCTCCAGTCCGCAGGTCCCCTGGTCTTCGGGGGGAAGTGCCGCGTGGGTCATCAGGGTGGGGGACTCGATCAGGGTCCGGACCTGGCCGAGGGAGACGGCGAGGGTCAGGGCATATCCCTGCCGCGCCGCGTAGTTGAGGACATGGTTCGCGTCGCCGCGCACGGTGAAGTAGATCATCGACCCGGGTGCGAAATTCCCGGCGTAGTCGGTCATCTGCTGGCGCGCCAGCCCGTACCACGGGAACGACGGCAGCCCCGGGTACGCCACGGTCTTCACGCGCGGGTGCCGCTCCAGGAAGTCCGCCACGCGCCGCGCGGACTCCTGCTGCTGGCGCATCCGGAGCGGCAGCGTCGGAAGCCCGTACACGAAGATCGGCCAGGCGGACTTCGGGGCGAGCACCCCGCCGAAATCCTTCCGGTAGAGGAGCAGGTCGGTCGCGAATTCCTGCCGGGTCACGACCGCGCCCCCCATGTCCGTGCCGAAACCGCCGAGGTTCTTGGTCAGCGAGTGCACCACAACGTCGGCGCCCAGGGTCAGCGGACGCTGGCAGAACGGCGTCGCGAACGTATTGTCGATCACGATCTGCGGCCGGGCCCGGCCGCGCCGAGCGTGCGCCTCGCACGCACCGCGCACCGCGCCGATGTCGATCAGCTCCATCGTCGGATTCGCCGGCGACTCGAAGTAGACCGCCCGCGTCCGCGGACCCAGCGCACGCTTCAGGACCCCCTCCCGGGTGAGATCGACGAACTTCACCTTGATCCCGAGCCGCGGGTACCAGTTGCGGAACAGCGAGAACGAGCAGCCGTAGAGGGTGCGGTGTGCGACGACCTCGTCGCCCGAGCGGAGCTGCGTGCCGAGAGCGGCGCTGACCGCGGCCATCCCGGTCGCGAACGTCGCGCAGAACTCCCCGCGCTCCGCCTCCGCCAGGGATTCCTCCAGCATCCCCCGGACCGGTTCGTCCAGACGGTCATAGATGTAGATCGGATGCTGCTTCGACGGCTCCAGCCCCTCGCGCGCAAACGACTCGAATCCCTGCGCGCCGCGCTCCGCGGACCCGAGCCGGTACGCGGCGGAACTCGAGATCGGCGGGACCAGGTGGTGCGAATAATCCCACTTCTTCGTGTGGTGCCGCCCGTGCACCAGGAACGTCTCGATCCCGTAACCCGGCCTGGCCGGGACCGCGGGCGGCGGCGTCCGCCGGGAGCCGGCCTTCTTCTTCACTTCGGCGCCGCCTCTTCCCGCACCAGCTCTCCGCAGGTCGGCATCTCGCCGTTGCAGTACTCGATGCAGAGTTTTTCCTCCTCCGCCGGCTGCGTCCACTCCTTGTCCTGGCACTGGCACCGGTAGATCGCCAGCATCCCCTTCTTCTCCGGATGCGTCACCTTGCGGACGATCTTCGCAGGTGCCGGGTCCACAGGCGGGTCCTTCTTCGGTTCGCGGCCCCGGTCGGTGGTCGGCCCCGCGGGGGAGCCGCCGGAGCCGGACCCCTGGGACTTCCCCGTGTCGGTCGTCCCGGGAGCGGCGGGCTTCGGGTCTTCCCTGCCGCAGCCGGCCACCAGCAGGACCGCCAGCGCACTGCACACCGCGAATCTCATGTGGGCCTCCTTGGTCCCCGGATTCTAGCAGAGGGCGTCCGCCGCACCCAGAGCGTACGGCCGACCGCCGCTGCAGGATCCAACGCTGCGGGAGCCCGGTTTCTTCCCCGCTCCCGTTTGACGCACTGCGTCACGAAGCGATGTCGCCGGCATCCTTGACTCCCCGTCCGCCCGGGGGACACTGGGCGGAGAGGAGGCCCCGATGAAGACCGCCGTCGTCGTCCTGGCCGCCGGGCAGGGTGTCCGGATGAAGTCGGATCTTCCGAAAGTGCTGCACGACTGCTGCGGCCGTCCGCTGCTCGGGCATGTCCTGGAAGCGGCGGCCGTGCTGCGCCCGGACGCGCTCGTCGTCGTCGTGGGGCACGGCGCCGCGGAAGTCCGGGCGGCGTTCCCCGACAGGGGGATCACCTGGGTGGAGCAGACGGAACGGCGCGGAACGGGCCACGCCCTCGCGCAGACCGCCCCCGCCCTCCGGTCATTCCGGGGCCGGCTCTTTGTCCTCTGCGGCGACGCTCCGCTGGTGCGCGGCGAGACGCTCGAAGCGCTCGCCGCCGCCTCCGCGGGCCGCGTGGCCAC
>JABWAY010000040.1 GCA_013360825.1 Candidatus Brocadiia bacterium
CTGGCTGGGCAGGGCGACTTTGTTCGGCGGCAGGTCGTGCAGCAGGGTCACGCCCGGCCCGACGATGCTGTTCGGCCCAACCTTGATGCCCGGCCCCAGAACGCTGTTGCAGCCGGTGCGGCAGCCCTCGGCCATAATCACCCCAAATTTGTCTGTGCCGGTGCTGAGCCGCTGCTCGCCGACGTTCACGCCGATAGGCTGCTCGTCAAAGCGGAAATTAGCTGTGATCGTCCCCGCCCCAAAGGAGCAGTTGTCCGAAATAATCGAGTCGCCGACGTAGTTGCGGTGCGTCCAGACGTTGCGGCCAAAGATGGAGTGCTTGATCTCCGAGCCAAAACCGACGACGCAGCCGGGGCCAAACGAGCAGCCGCCCCAGACCATCGAACCGTTGCCAATCACGCTGCCCGCGCCAATATAGGCCGGCCCGCGAATAACCGCGTGCTCAAAGACCCGCACGTTATCCTCGATGACGACGTTATCGCCGATAACGGCCAGCTCGGAGATTTTGGCGGTTGGGCTGATTTGCCGGCCCTGGATTTTTTGCTTTAACAGCAAATCGTTGATGGTCAGCAGGTTCCAGGGGAATTTGTACGACTCAAACAGCCCCTCGTACTCCACGTGGACCGCCTGGCCGCGGTCAATCAGCAGTTGGTAGGCCCGTTCGAACTGGTCGTCGGTTTGGCCTTGGGGCGTATCGCGGATGCACTGGAAAATGTCGGGCGAAAAGTAGTAGACGCCGACCACAGCCACATCACTCGGCTCCTGGCCCCTGGGCGGCTTTTCGATCACCCCGACCAGCCGCCCGCTGGAGTCGAAGCGCATGACCCCAAAGCGCCACGGCTCGCTCACCTTCCGCCCGACCAGGGCCAGGTTGGCCCCACCGGCCTGAGCGCGATTCATGACCTCTTGCAGCAGGCGCGGCTCAAACACATCGTTGGCGTTGAGTACAAAAAAATGGGTCCTGACCAGCCCCTCGGCCTGCTGGACCGCGTTGGCCTGGCCCAGCGGCTCGGCCTGGTAGGCGTACTGAATCTTGACCCCAAAATTGCCGCCGTCGCCGAAGTGGGCCTGAATTTGCTCCTGATTGGGACCGGTAATGATGATCAAATCGGTGATGCCGGCCTCGGCCAGATTCTCGACCACCAGTTGAATCAGCGGCTTGCCCAGCAGTTCAAACATCGCCTTAGGTTTGTTGACGCCGAGCGGGTGAATGCGTTTGCCTTCCCCGCCGGCCAGGATGACAGCCTGGATTGACATGGAATATCCTCGGAATCTAAGAATTTATTCTGCTTCTATTTCGGTAACTCGCTGTTTTTCAGGGATGAGGGCAATCAAACCCCGCAAGGCCCGATTCACTGCTTCTGAGTCGGGAAAATATTCTCGTACATCTGGATCCAGTAAGACTGCCCCTTCTTCAAGGGTAAAATATTGGACGGTAACCGTGCCATCAGCCTCATGAATTCTTACAGTGTGGCCTTCACGATAGGCTCGGTAATGCTTACCCCGCACACCCCCACTGAAATCGTACTCAGGCTGGATGTCGTTATCTTCTAAGTTGCTTATCACCTCGTGGTCAAAATTTTTCTTGCTCATAACTTCTCCGTTCTAAATTTGTTGCTTTGCGACAACTAATAATTCGAATATTCGTCCCTCGCTCCGTATAAACCACTACTAGAAATTGTCCTTTAGTCGAAAGCCCAATATCAATGTAACGATCTTCGTCAACAGAATGTTCGGGGTCCGCTATGGTGATGGAGAAAGGATCATCAAAAATAGTCTTTGCCTCTTCAAAACTGACATTATGTTTTCTGAGGTTTTCCCTCGCTTTTTCCGCATCCCATTCAAAAGTTAAGGCCATGAAACACCTTTGCTTCTTCCTGACCCATTATAATCCTACCATATCAGCTAGACTTGACCAAATAATGAAAAACCCCTACAGAATTTGCCCTAAATGGTCAAGGCCCACCTTTTTGATTGCTCAGGTCCGTAAAAAGTTTTTAGCCCTGCCCCTGCCGCTCAATCTCCGCCTCAACCAGGGGCTGCACCCGGCTTTGGATAGCGGCCAACGCTTCGGCGGTGTGGGCCTCGAAGCGCATGGAGATGACCGGCTGGGTGTTCGACTGGCGGACCAGGGCCCAGCCCTCATCAAAATGGACCCGCGCTCCATCTAGGGTGTCCACGCGATGATCCTGTTCAAACCGGCGCTTGACAGACTCGACCACACCGGCCTTGGCTGTGTCGGGGCAGGGCAGCCGCAGTTCGGGCGAAGAATAGTAGGTTGGCAGCTCGGCCACCAGCGCCGATAACGGCCGCCGGCTCGCCGTGAGCACGTTCAGCAGCTTGACCGTCGCCAGGATGGCGTCGTCAAAGCGGAACTCCGGAGCACGGCAGAAAAGATGGCCGGACAGCTCGCCGCCCAGGGCTGCGCCGCTGGCCTGCATCCCTTCGTGGACAAAGGCGTAGCCGGAGGGAGTCATCACCGGCTCGCCGCCGTGCGCGACCACGTCGTCGGCCAGGGCCTGGGTACACAGGATTTCGTAGACAATTTTGGCCGGACCCTGGCGCAGAATATCGCGGGCCAGAATCATCATGATCTGGTCGCCGAAGACTCGCCGGCCTTGCTCGTCCACCAGGGCCAGCCGGTCGCCGTCGCCGTCGTAGGCCAGGCCCAGGTCTGCTTTTTCGGCCTGAACTCGCGCCGACAGATCGGCCAGCGCGCCGGAAGCGGTGGGGTCGGGGCTGCGGTGGGGAAAGGCCCCGTCCGGCTCGCAGTAAAGTTCGCTCACCTGAGCGCCGAGGTCGCGCAGCAGCCCGGCCACCATGAGGCCGTTGGTCCCGCTGCCGCCGTCCACGACGACTTTAAAGACCTTTGAGGTTTTTAAAGCCTCAAAGGTCGGCTGGGCCTGGGTCTTAACTCGCTCCAGGTAAATGGGCAGGATATCGGCCTGTTCTACCTGGTCCGGCGTTACTGCCGCTGGAATATCCCCCCCCGCCCCGCCCCCGGGCCGCAGCCGGTCGGCGAGGTCGTGAAGTTCGGCGTCGCCGGCCCGATGACCGGCGACCTGAAGGAATTCGGCGACATGATCCGGAAAGGATCGGAACTCGCCGCGGCGGAGATCAACGCCGCGGGCGGAATCAACGGCAAGAAACTCGAGCTCGAGTTCGGGGACGACCAGGCCAAGCCCGACCAGGCGAAGATCGTCGCCGAGAAGCTCGCCAACGACCCCCAGATCCTCATGGTCGTCGGACACTTCAACTCGAGCTGCACCCTCGCCGGCCAGACCACCTACGACCGGGTCGGCGTGGTCGAGTTCAGCCCAGGGTCCACCAACCCGACGGTCTGCGAGAAGTCGAAATGGACCTTCCGGAACCTGTACCGCGACGACTACCAGGGGAAGCTCCTCGCCCGGGTCGCCCGTGAGATCCTGGGCGCAAAGAGCGTCTGCGTCTTCTATGACAACGACGACTACGGCACCGGCCTGAAGGACGCGTTCGTCGGCGAGGCCCGCGCGCAGGGGCTCGAGATCCTCGGCGTCGAGGCCTACGGCCGCGGGACGCCCGACTACAGCGCCACGCTCGACGTCTTCAACTCGAAGAAGCCCGATGTCATCATGATCAGCGGCGTCTACAACGAGGCCGCGACGATCATCCGTCAGGCGCGCTCGAAGGGCATCAAGGCGCAGTTCCTCGGCGGCGACGGGCTCAAGTCCCCGGGCCTGATCGACAACGCGGGCGACGCTTCGGAAGGCCTCGTCCTGACGTCCCCGTTTTCGATCTACGCCAAGGGCGCGAAGGCGGAGACGTTCCGGAAGGCGTTCTTCGAGAAGTTCGGGAAGGACCCGGACACCTGGGCGGCGCTGACCTACGATGCGGTGATGCAGGGCGCGGCGGTCGTCCGGGTTGCCGGGCAGGACCGCTCGAAAATCCGGGACGCGATGGCGGCGATGGACACGAAGGAGAAGGGGTACGACGGCGTCACGGGGATCACTTTTTTCGACAGGAACCGCGACTGCGCCAAGCCGGCGTTCGTGGAGATCGTGAAGGACGGGGAGTTCATTCCCCACGACCGGCAGCTCGAGTAACGGCACCGCCCCCGACCCCGGCCGCCCCGCGCGGCCGGGGCCTTTCTTTTTGAGGCGCCCTGCCCCGCAGCGGAGTATCCTCCGACCCCACCCCCTGCGGAGACCCCGTTTCCGCCGGATCCGCCCATGAGCTGGACACTCGCCGCCCAACAGCTCGTCAACGCCCTGGCGCTCGGGGGCATCTACGCCCTCATCGCCGTCGGCTACACCATGGTCTACGGGGTCCTGAAGCTCATCAATTTCGCCCACGGCGAGATCTTC
This sequence comes from Candidatus Brocadiia bacterium, assembly GCA_013360825.1. Taxonomy (GTDB): domain Bacteria; phylum Planctomycetota; class MHYJ01; order WSZJ01; family WSZJ01; genus WSZJ01. Next base: position 4,344 of record JABWAY010000040.1, read on the forward strand.
ATGGTGGGAGCCTTCGTCGGGGTTCTGGCGATGGGCGCCGGGGCGGGGTTCCTGACGGCCCTCGGCCTCGCCTGCGCCGCCGCCGCCGTCCTGGGGGTCGTGGTCGACCGCGTCGCCTACCAGCCGCTCCGCAGCGCGCCGCGCCTCGCCCCGCTCATCACCGCCATCGGGATGTCGATCTTCCTCCAGAACCTGGCGATGCTGGTCTGGGGAAGCGGGCGGCGCCCGTTCCCCGACGTGACGCCGACGTTCGAGGTCCGGCTTTCGCAGGGCCCCGCGGACCCCTCGAAGCTCTGGGACGGCGTGGCGGCGGGGCTGGGGCTGGTGAAGGACGGGCGGCTCGACGACGCGAAATTCCTCGGGGAGTACGGGGCGTCGAAACGGAACGTCGAGGCGGCCCGCGCGCAGACGCCCGCACCGAAGGACCTGCCCCTCCTCGAGCAGCGGTTCGCGGAGGCGAAGGCGAAAATCCCGCGGATCGAGCAGGTCGACCGGATGCAGGACGGCGTCCGGGTGGTCTTCCGGACCGGGACCGAGTACGGCCCGGCGAACACACTTCTCCGCGACCTCCGCAAGCACGTGCTGCGCGAGGCGGGGCTGCGCCCGAACGAGGTCGACTGGGACCAGAAGAAGCTGGAGGGGGCGTTCGACCGGAAGCTGGTGGACCGGGAGGGGTTCAAGATCCCGTGGAAGCTCCCGCTGATCTGGGGGGTGACGGTCGGCCTGATGCTGCTGCTCGAACTCCTGGTGCGGAAGACGCGCGTGGGGCGCGCGATGCGGGCGGTGTCGCTCGACCAGAACACCGCCGCGCTGATGGGCGTCTCGGTGAACGGGATCATCCGGCTGACCTTCGTGATCGGGTCCGTCATGGCGGCGGTCGGCGGGATGCTCTACGCGCTCTATCTCGGCGGCGAGGTCGTCTTCAACATGGGGACGCAGGTGGGGATCATCGCGTTCTCCGCCGCCGTGCTCGGCGGGATCGGGAACATCCGGGGGGCGGCGCTCGGGGGACTCCTCCTCGGGATGACCATGCAGCTCTCCACCGGCCTGCTCCTTCCCTTTCTCGGCGTGGAAGCGGTCTACGGTCCCGCGGCGGCGTTCCTCGTCCTGATGACGGTGATCCTCGTGAAGCCGACCGGGCTCCTGGGGTCGACCTCCGTGGAGCGCGCATGAACCGCTGGCGCGAGCATCTGCCGCTCCTGGCCGCCCTCGGCGTCGCGCTCGTGCTGCCGCTTCTGCCGTTCAGCGAACCGACGAGCAAGCGTCTGATCAGCGTCTCGGGGTTCGTGTTCATCTTCGTCGTGCTCGCGCTCGGCCTGAACATCGTGCCGGGATGGACGGGGCTGCTCGACCTCGGGTACGTCGCGTTCGTGGCGATCGGGGCGTACACCGTCGCGATCCTGACCCGCCTCCCGTGGATGCAGTTCGAGGGAGCGTGGTTCCTCGCGCTGCTCGCGGCCGGGGCCCACGCGGCGCTGTGGGGGACACTGCGCCTCGGCTACGCCATCTTCCCCGCCGTCGGCGCCCTCACGTGGGGGCTCCTCGCCCGCCAGCCCTGGGTCCACTTTCCCTGGGACCACGCCGTCTGGGTCGCCCTGGCCCTCGCCAACAGCGCGTTCTGGACCTGGAGACTGCGCTGGGTCTTCCGGACCCAGCTCGCCGGGGACTATTTTGCGATCGTGACGTTCGCCTTCGCGCAGATCCTCCTCATCTTCATCCAGAACTGCACGCCGGTCACCAATGCCGCGCGCGGATACAGCGACTTCCCCGCCATCCGCATCGGCGGGCACGCCACAGGGACCGGAACACTCCCTCCCGGAACGATCGTCGTCCTGCCGGACGGCAAGGGGTCGATCTCCGCCCCCGACGGCGGCACGCTGGTCTTCCCGCGCGGCGGCGCGGACTGGGCTCCCGTGCCGCAGGTGCCGCTGGAAGTGACGGCGGACGTGAAGCTCTGGCTCCGCGGGCTGGAGTGGGTCAACCTCCCGTCGGGGGCCGCGGTGATCGTCCCGGAGGCGGGTTACGCCTACGAGCCCCCGGGTCGCGCGATCGAGCCCGACTCGAAGGGCTTCTACTACCTGCTCCTCGCGTTCGTGGTCGTCGTCTTCCTCGCGGTCGAGCGCCTCCACCGGTCGCGGCTCGGCCGCGCGTGGCTCGCGATGAAGGCCGATGAAATCTCGGCGAAGGCCAACGGCATCTCCATCCCCCGGCACCGGATGATCGCGTTCGCCGTCTCCGGGTTCATCGGCGGACTCGGCGGCGCCCTCCAGGCCTGGAAAATCGAGATCGTCACGCCGGGGAGCTACGACTTCTGGGTCTCCGTCCTCATCCTCTCCTGCGTCGTCCTCGGCGGAATGGGCTCGCTCCGCGGCGTCGTCATCGGGACGATCGCGCTGATCTCCCTCGGCGAGGTCCTGCGCGAAGGGGTCGAGCTCGGCCCCGGGCTCTCGTCGTTCTTCATGAACCACGCCCGCTGGCTCGAGAACATCGCCTGGCAGCCCACGGGCGACCACGCGCTCCTCAAGGTCCCGGACCAGGCGCGCTACCTCGTCTTCGGCGCCATCCTCGTCCTCGTGATGATCTTCCGCCCCCAGGGGCTCCTCCCCCCGCGCGGCGCCAGGCCGCCGATCACCCCCGAGGAAGCCTCCCGCCTGCGCGGCGTGAAGACCGCGCTCTTCCGGGAGGAGTCGAAATGAAACCCGCCCCCGGCTACGTGCCGAAGCTGAACTTCGAGTCCCTCAAGGGGCCGAACCCGATTCTCCGCCTCGAGGGGGTCGCCAGGAACTTCGGGGGGGTCGCGGCGGTGAAGCCGACCGACGGCGTCGTGCTGGAAGGCCAGATCACCGCCCTCATCGGCCCGAACGGCGCCGGGAAGACGACGCTCTTCAACATGATCAGCGGCCTCATCCCCCCGAGCCTCGGCCGCGTCATTTACTACCCGAAATCCGGCCCCGTCTGCCTCTCCGACCTGCGCACGCACGAAATCTGCGGCCTGGGCCTCGCCCGCACCTTCCAGAACATCCGGCTCTTCTCGGACCTCCCCGCGCTCGACAACGTGAAGGTCGGGTTCCACGCGCGGACCTCGCAGGGACTCTGGGGGGCGCTGCTCGGGCGGCGCGCGAACCGGCGGGAGGAGGAGGAGATCGAGGCGGCGGCGTTCCGGTGCCTGGAGTTCGTGGGCCTGGGGGCGCGCGCGCACGAGACGGCGGGATCTCTCTCGTACGGCGAGCAGCGCCTGCTCGAGATCGCCCGTGCGATGGCGTCCGGCCCGCGGCTCCTGCTCCTCGACGAGCCCGCGGCGGGGATGAACCCGCGGGAGCAGGTCGTCCTGGTCGCCCTGATCCGCAGGATCCGCGACAGCGGCGTCAGCGTCTTCCTCATCGAGCACCACATGCGCCTCGTCATGGAGATCAGCGAGCACATCCTGGTGCTCGATCACGGCGAGAAGATCGCGGAGGGCGCCCCCGCGGAGGTCCGGGCCAACCCGAGGGTGATCGAGGCGTACCTCGGCGGGGAATCCGCCGCGGCCGCGGAGGCCCCGGCCGCCCCCGCCGCCGGCCCGGCCCCGCCGCAGCAGACCGCGCTCGAGCGCGACCTCGACGCGGCGTTCGGCGACGGGGAGGACGCCTGATGCTCGCCCTCCGCAACCTCTCCACCGGCTACGGCAGGCTCGAAGTCCTCCACGGCATCTCGCTCGAGGTCCGCGAAGGCGAGATCGTCACGCTGATCGGCGCCAACGGCGCGGGGAAGTCGACCACCCTGAACGCCATCTGCGGGCTCGTGCGCGCCCGCGCCGGGTCGATCGAACTCGGCGGCCGCGACATCACCCGCCTCCCCACCAACGCCATCATCCGCGCCGGCGTCGCACAGTCCCCCGAGGGCCGGAAACTCTTTTCCGAACTCACCGTCCTCGAAAATCTCGAAATGGGCGCCTACCTCCGCAGCGACTCCGGCGCAATGGCCGCCGACTTCCGGCGCGTCTTCGCCCTCTTTCCGATCCTGGAAGAGCGAAAACACCAGGCCGCAGGGTCGCTCTCCGGCGGCGAACAGCAGATGTGCGCCATCGGCCGCGCCCTGATGGCACGCCCGAAACTCCTCCTCCTCGACGAACCCTCCCTCGGTCTCGCCCCGCTGGTCTGCCAGCAGATCTTCGAAGTGATCCGCGGGCTCAACCGTGAGGGGACGACGATCCTCCTCGTCGAGCAGTGCGCCCACTCGGCGCTCAAGCTCGCTCACCGGGCGTACGTGATGGAAACCGGGACCATCTCGCTCTCCGGGAAGGCCTGCGACCTGGCCTGCGATGAAAAGGTCAAGGCCGCCTACCTCGGGGAGTAGCCCCCACCCCGATCCGGGGAATCCATTTTCCCCCCGCCCGCGTAGAATCGATGCGCCCCCCACACCCGGAGAACCCCATGAAACGCCTCGCCGCCCTCCTCGCCGCCTTCCTCGCCTTCCCGCTGCTCGGCTGCGAGGACCCCGCCGCCGAAGAATCCGCCCCGCCCGCAACCGAGGGCGAGAAGGTCGTCCTCACCGAGGCGGAATGGAAGAAGAAGCTCACGAAGGAGCAGTACCGGGTGCTGCGCGAGAAAGGCACCGAACGCCCGTTCAAGGGTGAATTCTGGGATCACCACGAAAAGGGGACCTACCACTGCGCCGGCTGCAGCGCGCCGCTCTTCTCCTCCGCCGACAAGTTCGACTCCGGCACGGGCTGGCCGAGCTACACCCGTCCCGTGAAGGAAGGCGCCGTCGCGGAACTCCGGGACTCCAGTCACGGGATGACCCGCACCGAGATCCTCTGCGCGCGCTGCGACGGCCACCTCGGCCACGTCTTCGAGGACGGCCCCGAACCGACCGGGCTCCGGTACTGCATCAATTCCGTGTCGCTGACCTTCGAGAAGGAGAAGGACGGGGACGCCCCGGCTCCGAAGGACGGGGAGTGAGCGCGGGAGCCCCGGGACCGGCGGGCCGCGACCCGCGCTGAGATGCGCTTCGCCTTCCTCACCTCGACCCCGACCAATCTCCGCGACGGGTCGGGGACCTGGAGCGGCATCCGGACGCTCGCGGACGCCCTCGTCGCCCTCGGACACTCCGTCGAACTCGTCGCCCCCCGGATCGTCCCCGGGGACTACACCGCCCAGCGGCTCGCCTTCAACGCCGCCCTCGCCGCCCGCGACTGGCGCGCGTTCGACGTCTCCGTCGGCTTCGACATGGACGGCTACCTCCTCCCCCGCACCGCCGGACCCCGGCACGTCGCCAGCATCAAGGGCGTCATCGCCGACGAGATGCGCTTCGAATCCGGGGACACCCGGGCGGGGATGGAGCGGCAGGCGGCGTGCGAGGCGGAGCACCTCCGCCGCGCGGACCGCGTGATCACGACCAGCCGCTACTCGGCCGACCGCCTGCGCGCGCTCTACGGCCACGCGGGACCGGTCGGCGTCGTCCCCGAACTCCTCGACGTCGGGCGCTGGCCGGCCCGCCTCGACGCCGCGCCCCCCGCCCCGCGCGAACGACGGAACCGCATCCTCTGCGTCTGCCGCCTCTATCCCCGCAAGCGCGTCGCGCGACTGCTGGAAGCGGCGGCCCTGCTCCGCGACGCGGGGCCGGCCCTGGAGGTCCGCATCGTCGGGGACGGTCCCGAGGACGATGCCCTGACCGCTCTCCACGCGCAGCTCCGGCTCGAGGGAACCGTCACGCGCCTCGGATTCCTCCCCCCCGACGCGCTCGCCGCCGAGTACCGCGCCTGCGACGTCTTCTGCCTCCCGTCGATCCAGGAGGGATTCGGGATCGTGCTCCTGGAGGCGATGGCGGCCGGTCGGCCGATCGTCGCCTGCCGGGCGGCGGCCGTTCCGGAGGCGGCGCCGCACGCCCTCCTCGTCGAGCCGGACAGCGCACCGGCGCTGGCCGCGGGATTGGCGGAGCTTCTGGCCGACCGGCCCCGCGCGGACCGGATGGCACGGGAGGGACGCGACGCCGTGCGCGCGTTCGACGCCCCGGTCGTCGCACGGCGATTCCTGGAGGCCATCGGCCCGGGAACCTGACCCCTCGCGGACCTACTTCGGCTCCGCCGGCCCCTCCCGATGGTCGTCTTCATTCTGCTCCGACTCCTCTCCGGTCGCCGGCTTCTCCTTCGGACCCGGCCGGATCCCTCCCCCGAACCGACCGTCCCCCGGCGCAACGATCGGCGGCAGCGGCGCCGGCACCACCAGATCGTTCGCCTCCCACCCCCGCACCGCGGCGCGCTCGGCGTCGGTCAGGGGAAGCGCCAGCAGCCCCTTCTGGGCGCGGATCTGCGGGCCGAGCATCTGCCGGGCGAGGACTGCGGGTGCGGCCTTCCGGTCGACGGCGTCGGTCACCCGTTCGAGGTCGTCGCAGAATGCCTCCGCCACCGCGGTCACCCCTTCCACGTGCTTCGCCTCCAGCGACAGCTCCCGCATCCAGAGCTCCGCGAGTTTCGCCGGGGCGTCCGACCGGTTCGCCTCGGTGATCCGCCGCGCGGGACCGGCGGCGAGCTTGCACTCCAGGAGGACCTGTCGACAGCGGAGGATGACCTCGATCTCCAGCCTCGCGTCGAGATCCTCGTGGAGCCCGGTCCAGACCTCGAAGAACTCCGCGCGGCGCTCCAGCGGCGTCATCTCCCGCGTCCGGACCGCGACGGCGTTCCAGCGCTCGACCTGCGCGGCGAGAATCTGCTCCACCGCCGCGCGGTCGCGTTCCGCGGGCGCGGGCTTCAGCGCGCCGAGGAGGGCGGGGAGGAGCCGCGCCACGCCGTCCGGGGTCAGGAGGGCATCCCGCAGCACGACACCATGCCGGTCCGCGATCCCACGCTGCACGGCGGCCAGGTCGTTCCCCAGCGCTTTGAGTTCCTGCTCCGACAACGCCTCGCGCCCGTCCGCGGCGAGCGTTTGCAGGCGCGGCATCACGGGAGCCCAGGGGTCGGCGGCGTCCGGAGGGTCGGCGGAGGCGAGCGCGGCGAGCAGGAGGACGGCAGCGGACGCGGGTCTGGAAGACATGGCGGTTCCTCGAAGAAGGGTCAATCCCCGGACAATCGCAAGCCGCATGCCGTGCGCCGCCCCCCTGCGGGCGCCCCGGATCGGTGCGAGTCTGCACGTTCCGTGCGGCCCTGACCACGGAATGCTCCGCCGTTTCTTGCACCCCCCGACCCCTCGTGAGAACCTCCCGCCATGCCCTGGATCGCCGGGATCGACGAAGTCGGATACGGCCCGCTGCTCGGGCCCCTCGTCGTCTCGACCGCCCTGTTCGAGGTCGCGGATCCGGCGGTCGACCTCTGGGACGCCCTCTCCCGCGTCGTCCGCCGCCGCCCCGCCCGCGACGCGCTCGCCGTCTGCGACTCCAAGCTCCTCCACCGCCCCGACGACCTCCGACCGCTCGAGCGGACCGCCGTGAGTTTCTGGAACGCGCGCGACGGCGCGACGGAACGGACCTTCTTCGAGTTCGTGTCCGCACACTGCCCCGAGGCGGGCGACCAGCTCGCCGCCGCCCCCTGGTACGCCTCCCCCGGACTCCCCCTCCCGTTCGCCCACTCCCCCGGCGCGCTCGACCCCCACGCCGCCTCCCTCCGCGAGACCCTCCGCGCCGCCGGCGTCCGGTTCGCCTCGCTCCACTCCGCCCTCGTCGAGCCTCCCGCGTTCAACGACGGCGTCCGCCGCCTCGGAAACAAGGCGGACCTGCTCTTCGAAACCTCCGGCCGCCTCTACCGCCGGCTCTGGGACGCCCACGGCGCCACCGGCGCCCTCACCGTGATCGTCGGCAAGCAGGGCGGCCGCGCCTTCTACGCGGACCGCCTCCAGGCGCTGTTCCCGGACGCGCTCGTCCTCACCTCCGGCGAGCGCCGCGGGCGCTCGGACTACACGGTGGAGGGAAGCGGGCGACGGATGCAGCTGTCGTTCGTGGCGGACGCGGAGGAGAAGCACTTTCCGGTCGCGCTCGCATCGATCCTCGCCAAGTACACGCGCGAGGGACTGATGGCGTGCTTCAACCGCTGGTGGTCCGGCCGCCGCCCCGGGCTGCGCCCGACGGCGGGGTATCACACGGATGCGCTCCGGTTTCTGCGCGACACGGAGGACCTCCGGCGCGAGCTCGGGATCGAGGACCGGTCGCTGGTGCGGGAACGGTGAGGAGGGGGCGATGAGGAACTGGCGTCGGCTCCACCGCGACGCGGTGGTGGTGGACGGGCACATGGACACCTTCATGAAGGCCCTGGACGAGGGAAAGAGCTGGGACGATCCGCAGCCGTCGTGGCAGATCGACCACCCGCGGCTGCGGCGGGGCGGCGTGGACCTGCAGATCTGCGCGATCTACACCCCGCCGCGGTACCAGGGGGCAGAGGCGGCGCTGTATGCGAGCCGGATGATCGGGAAGGTGCTGGAAGCGGAGCGCACGGGGCGCGGGCGGACCCGGATCGTGCGGAGCCGGCGGGAGCTCGACGGCGTCGGGCGCGGGGCGACGGCGCTTCTCATCTCCATCGAGGGCGGGCTCCCTCTGGCGGGGCGCCTCGACATGCTCGATGTTTTTTTTGCACTCGGCGTGCGCGCCATGGGCCTCACGCACAACCCGCGGACCCTCCTGGCCGACGGCGCCACGGTGGAGCGCGGCCGCGGCCTGACCGCCCTCGGACGGGATGTCGTGCGCCGGATGGACGCGCTCGGGATGGTCGTGGATGTCGCCCACCTCCACCCGGCAGGGTTCGGGGAACTCCTCCGGCTCGCCCGCGGCCCGGTCGTCTCCTCGCACACCGGGTTCCGGCGCTGGCTCGACATCCCCCGGAACCTCTCCGACGCCCAGGCGAAAGCCGTCGCCCGGACCGGCGGACTGGTCGCCATCGACTTCTACCCCGGACACCTCCTGCCGGGACCGGGACCGGTGACCCTCCCCCGGATGGTGGACCAGCTCGAGGCCGTCGCGGACCTGGTCGGCGTCGACCACGTCGGCCTCGGCGGCGACTTCGACGGCATCGAGCGCACCGTCACCGGACTGGAGGACGTCTCCCGGACACCGCGGATCACCCGCGAACTCGTGGCCCGCGGCTGGACCGACCGCGAGATCCGGAAAGTGCTGGGCGGAAACTGGATGAGGGTCCTGAAAACCGTCCTCCGCTGAGTCACTCCGCGCCGCTGTCGCGCCATCGCCCCGCGGCGTCGTCGATCCTCATCGCTGTTCACCGACATCGCTTCCGGTCTCCTCCCGGCAGGCCGCCGAAAACCGCGTCGCCTGCAGTGCACAGCGGCTACGTGGATCCGCCCGGGAAATCCGGCCCCCCGCCGGGCGATCGCCCCACGGGTTCCCCCCCGGGGGGGCTATAATCCGCCCCTCCATGCCCTGGCTCCTCACTGCCGTCTTCTGCATCTCCGGCGCCGCCGCACTCGTCTACGAAGTCGCCTGGGTGCGCATGCTCGCCAATTCCCTCGGCGCCTCCTCCTACACCGTCGGCACCGTCCTCGCCGCCTGGATGGGCGGCCTCGCCCTCGGCGCCTGGGTCATCGGCAAACGCGCGGACCGGGATGCGCGCCCCCTCCGGACGTACGCGCGGCTGGAAGCGGGGATCGCGCTCTGCGCGGTCGCGATGCCGTTCGCGTTCGACCTGCTCTCGCGCCTGGAAACGGCGCTCTACCCGATCCTCGAAGGGCGCCTGTGGGCGCTGACCGCCTTCCGGTCGGTGGTCGCCTTCATCGTCCTTCTGGTCCCGACCGCGCTCATGGGCGCCACCTTTCCCGCCATGGCCGCGGCCGTCGCGGGCCGCGACCACGACTCCCGCGGCTGGCGGATCGGCCTGCTCTACGGCGCCAATACCCTCGGTGCCGTCGGCGGGGTCCTCGTCGCCGCGTTCGTGATGATCGGGCGGTTCGGCCTGCGGAAGACGACCTTCATCGCCGCAGGGGTCAACCTCGCGGCGGCCCTCATCGCCTTCTGGCTCGCCTCGGGCGAAAAGGAACGGCAGGAGACCGCTCCCGCGGCCCCGGAGCCGGACGACCCCTCCCCCTCCGGCGAGGCCCGCCTCGCGCTGTTCGCCGCCGCCGCGGCCGGATTCGTCGCCCTCGGATTCGAAGTGCTCTGGACCCGGATGTTCAGCGTGCTGTTCGCCAGCGTCACCTACTCCTTCGCCCTCATGCTCGCCACCTTCCTCCTCGGGATCGCCCTGGGCGGGCCGATCTTCGGACGGCTCGCCGACCGGTCGCGCTCGCGCCTGGAATTCGCCGGCGTCCTCCAGCTCCTGGTCGCCGTCGTCGCCGTCGCCGTCTACCTGCTCTTCCCCTGGCTCAAAACCTCCACCGGCACGACCGCGCTGGCCTTCGGCGGCCCGACCTGGGGACAGTACCTCCGCTCGCTGGCGACCGACGCCGCCACCATCATGCTCCTCCCGTCGTTCCTCATGGGCGGAATCCTCCCCGTCGTCACCCGCGTCCTCGCCCAGGGCCCCGCCCGCGGTCTCGCCTCCCGCCTCGGCCGCGTCTACGCCGCCAACACCGCCGGCGCCATGGCCGGCTCCCTCCTCACCGGGTTCGTCCTCATCCCCGCCTTCGGGGACTTCGGCCGCGTCTCCATCTTCCTCGGCGTCGGCAGCGCCCTCGCCGGCGCCCTCCTGCTCTTCCGCGGCGGCCAGTGGCAGCCCCTCAACCGCTGGCTCGTCACCGGCGTCGCCGGCGTCGCCGTCGGGCTCCTCGTCGCCCAGCCCGCCTACGGCCGCCGCATCCTCGTCGAACGCACCGTCCTCAAGTCCGCCGACTCCACCCGGATCTGGTACGAGGAGGGCCCCTCGCTCACCGTCACCGTCATCGACGAACGGAAGACCGGCGACCGGATCATGTACACCGACGCCTTCGCCGTCGCCGGCACCGGCGACACCTACGAGTACATGCGGATGATCGCCCACCTCCCCATGCTGCTCAACCCGTCCGCAAAGTCCGCCTGCTGCGTCGGCCTCGGCACCGGCACCACCGCCGGCGCCCTCTCCCTCTGGCCCCTCGACCGCCTCGACATCGTCGAACTCTGCCCGGAAGTCGCCCGCGCCACCCCGTACTTCGCAAAAGCCAACCGCGACATCATCTCCCGCATCAACACCGACCCGCGCGTCCGCCTCGTCTTCGACGACGGCAAGGCCTTCCTCCGCTCCACCCGCACCACCTACGACATCATCGTCGCCGAACCCCTCAACCCCCACATGTCCGGCGCCGCCTCCCTCTACTCCCGCGACTTCTACCGCGTCGCTCGCGCCCGCCTCAACCCCGGCGGCATCGTCACCCAGTGGATCCCCCTCCACGGCGTCAAGAACGAGGACTTCCGCTCGCTCTTCAGCACCTTCCTCGACGTCTTCCCGGAGTCCGCCGCGTGGTACTTCAAGGAAGCGATCCTGCTCACCGGGCACCGGGACAGGTTCCGGGTGAACTGGCCGACGCTGAAGGAAGCGCTGGACCGGCCGCAGACGCAGGCGGAGCTGATCCCGATTTCGCTGGCCGACCCGTACACCCTGCTCGCCTGCTTCGTCTGCGGGCCGAAGGCCCTCAAGGACTACTGCCGGTACGAGCCGGTCATCACGGACGACCTGCCGACGATCGAGTACTTCCGCCCCGGCCGGCCGCTGGCGTTCGCGGAGCGGGCGAACCTGGACGGGCTGATGCAGAAACGGGAGCAGATCCCGGCGTACGTGTCGCTCGAGGGTCTCGAGGCGCAGGTCGCGAAGATCCAGTGGAAGTACTTCAACATCCTGATCGCGAACCATTTCATGGCGCGGAGCGAGTTCATCGCGGCGCGGCTGCTGCAGATCGACGCGGACATCGCCAAGCAGGCGCGGGACCTGAAGACGGCGGCGGCGCTGGAACGGCAGGCGCGGGAAAAGCTGCTGTCGGCCGAGCGGCTGGCGCCCGGGGACCGGTACGTGAAGGCGTCGCTGGCGTGGTACGAGGAAAAGACCGGGGAACGGACGCCGCGGGAGCTGACGCCGGAACTCGCGGACCAGATTCTCAGGATGTCCGAGAGCACCCCGAACCACAAGATCGCGGCCTGCCAGCTCCTGGCGAAATTCGCGGACCCGGCGAGCGGCGCGATCCTCGTCCGGCTGCTCTCGGACCCGGACGAGACCGTGCGGATGGAGGCGGCGCGAGCCCTGGGGGACGTCGGGAAATCCGAGGCCGCCACCCGCTCCGCGACCGACCCCCTCGCCTCCGGGTGGGCCCTCCGGGACGCCATGCTCCGCGAACGCGAGAGCATCGAATTCCGTCGCGTCTGCGTCGATTCCCTCCGCCGGATCGGCCCCAAGGCCGCCTCCTACCTCCTCTCGCTCTTCCCCCTCGCCGTCCAGGCGGGTTCGACGTGCATCGAAGCGCGGCTGGACGCGATCGCGGCGTGGCGGGAATTCAACAACGAGGACGCGGTGGGATACCTGGTGCTGGTCGTGAGCGACCCGGACTCGCGGGTCCGCGGGGAGGCGATCGTGAGCCTGGCGAACAGCCGGCACCCGCAGGCGGTTCGCGGCCTCCTCGAGGGGCTCAAGGACCCGATGCCGGTCATCCGGCAGGCGGCGGCGGAGGGGCTGAAGCGGATCACGAAGACGGGGCTGGAGTGGAAGCCGGATGCGGACCCGGACGTCCGCGGGAAGGCGGCGCTGGCCTGGGAGCGGTGGTTCGACGACTACGACCAGCGGCGGCGCTGGGCGGCGGGTCTGCTGACGCTCGACTATGTCTCCCTCGAGGTCCTGATCGACGACGTGGCGCGCGAGGCGGGGCCCGCGGCGGCGGCCGCCTGGGAGAAGGCGAAGGAACACTACCGGGCGTTCTCCGACCCGGGCCGGACCCCCGACCCGACGACGACGCGCCTCCGCTCCCCCGAGACCGACGCCTTCTTCGAGGCCGCCGGCGGGCACGAACGCCTCTGGCTCGCCGCGATCGCCGTCGAGGCCCGCGTCGCCGCCTTCCGCCAGGTCCCCGCGCCCGTCCGCACGCCGCCGCTCCCCCGATGACCCCTCCCGGGACGCTCTACGTCGTCGCCACGCCGATCGGCAACCTCGAGGACATCACCCTGCGCGCCCTGCGGATCCTGCGGGAGTGCGCGGTGATCGCGGCGGAGGACACGCGGACGGCGCGGAAGCTGCTGGAGCGGCACGGGATTGCGACGCCCTGCGTGAGCTGCCACGAACATTCGGGCGGAAAGCGGCTGGAGGAGATCCTGGGTCACCTCCGCGGCGGGCGGTCGGTGGCGGTGGTGAGCGAAGCGGGGACTCCCGGGATTTCGGACCCGGGCGAACCGCTGGTGCGCGCGGCGGCGGCGGCGGGAATCCCGGTGGTGCCGGTCCCCGGCGCGGTGGCGTTCGTGACGGCGCTCTCGGCCTCGGGGCTCCCGACGGAGCGGATTGCGTTCGAGGGGTTCCTGCCGTCGCGCGCGGCGGAACGGCGGGCGCGGCTGGACCTGCTGGTCCGCGAGGGCCGGACCCTCGCGTTCTACGAGTCGCCGCACAGGCTGGCCGGCATGCTCGCCGACCTCGCCGCGGCACTGGGCCCGGACCGCCCGGCGTGCGTCGCGCGCGAACTCACCAAGATCCACGAGGAGTTCGACCGCGGGACGCTCGGGGAACTCGCCGCCCGCTGGGGGACCCGCGATCCGCGCGGCGAGTTCACCGTCCTCGTCGCCGGCGCCGTGGAATCCGCGAAGCTACTGGAGCTCGACCTGGAAGCCCTCGGCG
>JABWAY010000379.1 GCA_013360825.1 Candidatus Brocadiia bacterium
TGGCGCGACATCTCCAGCAGGTTCGCCGGCACGAGAAACTGCGGTGAGAGCGGCGACAGCGCCACGAGCGCCACGCCGACCAGAACGAGCAGCAGGATCTCCCGCCCTCTCCCACCCCCTCGAACCGGTGGCGGGGGTGGGTGCCCTCCCCGCGCCCCCTCCCGCCCCCCGCGCCGCTCACCCGCCTCACCCTCAGCTCAGACCCGGGACGCGACGCGGCCCTCCTCGCCGCCGCCGTGCGCGGGGCGCTGCGTGAGAAGGGAATTGCGGTCACGGTCCCGGAGCCCGGCGAGGAGGCGGACCTGCACCTCCTCCATCTGGTTGCCGGCTCTCCCGCGCCCGGGGCGTTCTTCCAGCCGCTCCGCGCCGCCTCCGAACTGGTCGAACCGATCGCCCCGATCCTCCGGTCGCTGGAGGACGCGCAGTCCCCGGAGGAACGGGCGGCGTGGTACGCGGCCTGGGAAGCCGCACTCCTCGAACGCTCCCTGGTTCTCCCGCTCGCGCGCGGCGTCTGCCATTCCCTCGAGCGCGCGGATTCCCCCGTGACGATCGACCCGTTCGGCCGCTATCTGCCGAAAACTCCCGCACCGGCGACCGCGCGCTGAACCGCGCGCACGCCGCAGCCCCTACTCCGCGGCCGGCCTCCGCATCCCGAACGCCAGCACCACCGCGATCAGCGCGACGCCGCCGATCGCAATCCCGTAGACCAGACCGCCGGACTTCGGCGACCCCACCGTCAGATCCTGCCCGACCGAGATGCTCCGCGCCATCGACAGATCGTCGATTCCCAGGTCGAGCCGGTAGACCCCCTCGGTGTGAAACACATGACTCAGGACGTACCGGCCGTCGGAGGGCACCACCTCCGACGGCACCTCCTTCTTGTCGATCAGCACCACCGCCCCGCCAGGCCCCGTCCGCGCGAGCGTCGCCCTGACCACGATCGTCGGCGCCTCACCCCCCGGCACCGTCACCACCGCCAGGAACCGCACCAGATCCCCGGGCTTCGGATTCGCCGGATACCAGGACAGCGCAACCTTGTACCCCTCAGCCTCCAGCATCACGGGCGCAGACTCCCCGGGCGCGGTCGGCTGAACCTCCTGCGCCGCCACCGGACGCGTCGTCGGCGCCGCATCCCCCCACGCCACCGCCGCCGTCACCATCACCGCCGCCAGAATCCGCTTCACACCGCGCCCCCTATTTCCCGCCAGCCGCCACACCCAGCGCCTGCTTCACACGCCAGTCCTGCTCCTTCTCCATCCGCCCGCGCAACTCCAGCTTTTGGCCCTCCGCCAGCGGCACCTCCCCCAGCACGTAAGCCGCCTCCAGCCGCACCGCACCGTCCGCCCCGTCCAGCTGCGCCAGCGCCAGCTTCACACCCTCCTCGCCCCCGGACTGGACCGCGGCCCGAAGCGCCGAAATTCTCACGGGCTGCGCGACCGAAGCATCCTCGACGATCGCCTTGAGCTTTCCGAACAGCTCCGGCCCTCCCGCCCGCCCGGCCGCCCGGATCGCCAGCAGCTTCCGCACCGGATCCCCGGCCGTGCCGATCTGGTTCTCCACGAACGCCCGCGCCTCCTTGTCCGACATCGCCGCCAGCGCATTCTCGACCGTCAGCTCCGCATCCACGTCGCGAGGCTTGTCGGAGGGGGGAAGTGCCTGCGAGAAGAGCGATCGGGCGGCGGCCGCGGTGTTGGCCTGTCCCAGGAGCCGGATCGCCCGCTCCCGCACGCGCCAGTTGCGCCCCGGGGATGTCAGCGGCGCGAGGCTCTCGACCGCCTGCGCCTGCCCCCCGGCCGCCTCGATGACGTCCAGAATGGCGAGCTGAACCTGCCAGTAGTTCTCCGCGAGGTGGGGGAGGAGCAGCGGGATCGCCGCGGCGCCCTTCTGCGTCTGCAGCACGCGCACCGCATAGTAGCGGGTCCAGCGCTCGGGAAAGGTCAGCCCGTCGTTCGTCATCCACGCGATCATCTGCGGGTCGCGCATGTTGGAGATCGCGCGATCGATCGTCACACGGATCGCCGGGTCGTCCTCGCGGACCACGGTCAGCAGCGTCCGCATCGCGACCTGCGCCTCTCCCGGCTTGCTCCGCCCCGCGAGCGCCATCACCGCCGCCTGACGTGTTTTTGGATCAGGTGAGTGAAGGTTCCGGGCGACGTCCGTCAGGTCCGGTCCCGCCTCGGGACCACGACGGGCGATCATCACCGCGATCAGAGTCGCGATGGCGATCAGCGTCGAGAGGAAAATGCTCTTCATCAGGGATCTCTTCGTCGGGGAGGAGATTGATTATAGACCCGCACTCAGGGCGCGCAAGTTTGGTACCGGGGGTTGATGTCCCAAAAGCGAAGTGCTGTCTGGAAGCCCGTCCAAGTGGGATTATCGCGGACTGCAGGAACCCCCGATATGGCGGACTTCGAACGCTGCTCCCCAAAATGAAACCGACCCTGCCCGATTGGGCAGGGTCGGTGAACTTTCAAGGCTACCAACTACATCGTGCAAGCGCCCGTGGTGGCATCGCCCGACGTCGCGGAGTTGTCGCTGTCGTCCGAGCTCTCCACGAACCCGCCGCCGTCACCGGAGACTGCCGGGCCGTCGCCGGCCGGGCCGCCGTCATAACCAGGAGCCGGGGGGGGAGGGCAAGCAAAGCAGAGAACCGGAGCAGCCAGGACGGCCACCAGAGCCACAACGACGATGAGTGCCTTCATGATATGTCTCCTTTAGGTTGACTGCGTTTGTTTGACTGACGGGGTGTACTATCGCAAGGGGTGTGCCAGTCACAAGGATCCATTATTGTGTCGTAACATGAATGGCACGAGTAACTTGTATCGCTGAATAAAACGGAGCGTTGGCCTCGCTACCGTTACGCCACCAGCGAGCGTTACCCCGGGGTAGCGGATCGGCCTCGTCCCCCCCCTGAGAGATCTCCAGGTTGGGCCCCCTCGCCGGGCACAAAAAAACCGACCCCACTTTTCAGCGGGGTCGGTGAAGATGTTCGGACTCTTCAACTACATCGTGCAAGCGCCCGTGGTGGCATCGCCGGACGTCGCCGAGTTGTCGCCGTCGTCCGAGCTCTCGACGAACCCGCCGCCGTCACCGGAGACCGTCGGGCCATCGCCAGCCGGGCCGCCGTCATAACCAGGAGCCGGGGGCGGGGGGCAGGCAAAGCAGAGGACCGGAGCGGCCAGAACGGCCACGAGCGCCACAACGACGATGAGTGCCTTCATCAGACCACCCTCCTACTAAGAGACCAGAATCACCGGACCCTGCACAGCGCAGGATCCCGAAAACGTAAGGACTGCATCGCAACCTGTGTGCCCGCACCGGCGTGGGGGGATAAACTCGACGTAATATGCTGTTAATACATGGTTTGCGGCATTCTTCAGAGTTTGGATTTGTGCCGGCACAAATGCGCGTGACAGCAAAGTGTTACGGAAAGGTTACGCGCGCGCAGACGGGTGTACATCAAAATGAAAAAGCCCCGGACGCTCGCGCGCCCGGGGCTCCCGATGGTCCCGAAAGACTACTTCTTGGCTTCCGCGCTGCTGAGACGGTAGAAGGTGACGGGCTCG
>JABWAY010000380.1 GCA_013360825.1 Candidatus Brocadiia bacterium
GGCGGCGAGAATCGCTTCAATCTCGCGCGAAACCTCCGCCGCGGTCGCGTGCCGGGCCAGCGGCTCGCGCGCGGTCATCCGCGCCACGAGCGAGGCGGTCCCCGCGGAGACAAGCGGGTTGTACGCCCGCGGGTCCGCGCCCGGAACGTCCGGCGGCGTCAGCCCCGTCACCATGTGGAACAGCGTCTTCCCCAGCGCGTACAGATCGCTCCGCGTGTCCCCCTTCCCGATCCGCGCTTCCGGCGCACTGTACGGCGGCGTCCCCGGACAGCCGTCCGGCGGATGCCCGGGCCGCCGCGTCAGCCCGAGATCGCAGAGCTTCGGCTGGGCGTCGACCGTGATCTGGATGTTCGCGGGCTTCAAATCGCGGTGAATCACCCCCTGCCGGTGCGCGGCGTCCAGCGCCTGCGAGACCGCGCGGATCACGTCGAGCGCCCGGACCTCCGCCATCGCACCCCCGTCCGCCAGCAGGTCAGCCACGCGCGGCCCCTCGACCAGCTCGCTGATCCAGTGCCACGTCCCTCCCGTCTGCCTCATGTCGATCCACTGCACGATCCCCGGATGCGTCACCCGCGCCGCCGCCCGCGAGTCCCGCAGAAGCTGGTCCACGAACCCCGGGTCGCCGCAGAATTTCGGGTCCAGCGACCGGACCGCCACCTCCCGGTCCATCGCGATCTGCCGCGCCCGGAACACATGCCCCAGTGCCCCGGGCCCCTGGTACCCGTGCAGGTGAAACCCCTCCACCTCCGGCGGCTTCACCCCCTCCGGAATCATCCCCGTCGGCGGCTTCATCACCGCCGTGTCGCTCGCCGACGACGTGAACACCGAGGCAATCTCGGGGATGTCGCCGGCGGCGCGCCACGCGTCCATCCCGGGGCGCCACATGAACGACTTCGGCGCGAGAATCCCCTGCTCCGCCAGCTGCCGCAACACCCGGTACTCCAGCGGCCCCGTCGGGCGCCCGTCGCGCGCGAGGAACCAGTCGTCGTGCTCCTCGGGTTCCCGCGCGGGGGGCGGCAGGGTCGCCTTCGTCGCCGACTCGTCCACCGGATCCGTCGTCTCCTCCGGCTTCGTCGACGGAGACCCCTGCGACGCCGGCGTCCTCCCCGGCGCCAGCTGCGTCTCGTCGCCGGGCTGGAAGAGTTCCTCCGCGTCCACCTGCGTCACCCGCTGCGGCAGCACCAGCGAGGCGCCGCAGTTCCGGCAGGTGAACAGCTTGTCCCCGTCCGGCCGCGGCGCGTTGAAGAGCGAGTCGCACTGCTCGCAGTAGAGGATCTGCTTCTTCTGGTGCTCCAGCACCCGCACCACCTGCTCCAGCGAGAGCACCCCGCGCTGCACGAAGACGCGCCCCAGCCGCACACGCATCCCCAGCGACTCCAGCCGCGCCTGCTCCCGGATCGCCGCGTTCGCCTGCTCCGCCGTCGCGAACCCCAGCACCACCACCAGCTTCCCGAACAGCGAGTCCTGCTTCCGCACCAGCGTCGTCGAATGACGCTTCTGAAGATTCCGCTCCTGCTCCGCCAGAAGCGTCGCCAGGTCGACCCGCGAGATCACCCCGCGCTCCACCAGGATCTCCCCCAGCGGACGCTTCGACGCCTCCTGCTCCTGCACCGCGGCATCGAGCTGCTCGCGGGAGACGAGGCCGTGGGAGAGCGCGAGTTTGCCGAGGAGGATCTCCTCGCTTCCGTAGGGGAGCATTGCGGCGCAGATTATAGGCGATGCCCGGCGGCTGCGCCCGGAATGTCGGCGGGAGCGCACGGCGGGAATTCTCCCCCGTCGCGGGACCGGCATGGGAGAATCCGGGGATGTTCATCCTCGCCATCGAGACGTCCGGGCCGCGCGGCGGCGTCGCGCTCGCCGACGACGATGAGGTGCTGGAGGAGGTGGCGTTCGAGGAAGGGATGGTGCACGGGCGTGCGCTGGTGCCGTCGCTGGACGCGATGCTGCGGCGGGCGGGGATCGCCCCGCGGGAGCTGGGGCTCGTGGCGGTGGACGTCGGCCCGGGGTCGTACACCGGGGTCCGTGTCGGCGTCGCCGCGGCGCGGATGATCGCGTTCGCGGTGGGGTGCCCGGTGGCGCCGGTGATCTCCACCGATGTCCTGGCCGAGAATGCGGACGAGGTCGAGGACTTCCTCTGCCCCGTGATCGATGCGCGCTGGGACCAGGTCTATGCGTCGATCTACCGCCGCGACTGGGTCTGGCTCCGGACGGAGGGTCCGGCGGCGTACCGGCCGGAGGAGCTGGCGGCGCGGCTCGAGCCGGGGACGACGGTGTTCGGATCCGGGGTCGCGAAGTATCCCGCGATTTTCGGCGGCTGGACGCGCGGGGGGGCGGAGCTGGAAATCCCGCGCGCGGCCGAAGTGGCGTCGCTCGGTCTTCAGATTTGGCAGGCCGGCGCGGCCGTCCACTGCAACTCCTTGAGGCCCTTGTATTTGCGACCGACAGAAGCGGAAGTAAAATTCGGAGTCGCCGAAACTCCCCGCCCCCCCGCGGGTTAACATTCCACCTCCCACTCCCCTCAGGATGCCCCCCATGAAGATCGTGGTCTCCGCCGTCTTCGTCTTCCTCGCCGCCGCAATCGCCTTCAGCACGATCCAGAACATGGAACTCCGCAAACAGTCGGAGGCGCTCGAAGCCCGCATCGCTTCGCTGGAATCGACCGAGCGCGAGACGCCGGCCGCGCCGGCTCCCGCCCCTGGAACGAAGCCGTCCGCGCACGCCACGACCTCTCCCACAGATGTCGCCGCGACGGCACCCGGGACTGCGCCGAAGGAGAACCGGCCGGAAGACCCGGCACTTCGGATCGCAGGCACGGACGGAACCGGCGCTTCCACCCCCACGGTCGGCGGGCCGGGATTCAACCCCTCAGCCTGGACCGAAGCCGAACGGTCCGCGTTCTCCGCGGAAGTTGCGTCCGCCCTCGAGGCGCAGCGCAAGGAGCGCGAGGCCCGGCAGGCGGAGCGCCAGGCGGAGTGGATGATGTCGCGGATGAAGCAGAACCTGAAGCTGACCGACCAGCAGGCGCAGGCGATCCAGCAGGTCGTCGGGCGGACGATGACCGCCGTCGACACCCTGCGCGAGTCGATGACCCCCGAGAACCGCGAGGAGATCCGGCCTCAGATCCAGCAGACGCTTCAGACCGCCGACACCGAGATCAAAACCTACCTCACCGCCGAGCAGGTGACGAGCTACGACGCGCTGAAGCAGAGCGGCGGGCTCTGGGGCGGCGGCGATGGCGGGCGGCGCGGCGGCCGGCCGGAGGGCGGAGCGCGGTAGACCTGCAGGCCGATCCCACAGGGGCCGCGGCTGCGGCCCCTGTTTCATTGGAGGGTCTCCACAACCGTGTGTGGTTTTCCGCGGGGAGGGACTGACACCGAGGACGCTGTGAAAGACGGGCGCGACATCCTGGCGAGGCCTCTCAACGAGGTCTTGCCCTGATCTGCGCCTGGTGGGTCGCCGCAAAGGAAACGCTCAGGAAGTACGAAGTCGTTCGTTACCAGGGGCCGTCGGATCTGTCAGGGGATTTCCGGCCGTGAACCACCACGGACATTCGACCTCATCTCGCGCAGGCTGACTGCCTCAGGCGGCTCGAGCTCGCATTGGCGGCTGCATGACAAACACCGTCAACTTGTGTGTCTTACGCTATATCCAGCCCTTTACGTCGGTGAATTGTGGTGAGGAGGACACGAAACGGAATGGACCCTGTACCATTGCCAGATCACTCTCTCGGAATGGCGTACACGACCATCCGATCCGGGTCACAAATGACCGCCCAGCCGTCGAGAACTTCAAAGTGCCGGCTCGAGCCGACACTCACTCCGTGGGTTTTGTCCTGATACCCAAATCGCATGCTGCGCCGCCGGACTTCCACCAACTCCTCATCAAAGGTTACGGCGTTGATTATGACGGCAGTCCCGTCAGCGGTCAGGTCCATCCATGTCAGCGTCACGCCTCCGAGACTGTGTGGTGAGATGTCGTGAGCGACTGGCGGGTTCGAGTCCGCAAGTTGCGTCAATGTCCGCATGTCAAGACTCGACTTCTCCCTATTCACGCAGGCAACTTCAAAGAAAGAAGGAGCATGCTCGGCCTCGATGTGCCGGGCGAAATGCGGGGTGTTCCGGGAGATGCACAATTGCGGCGCCCACGTTCGCTGTTCGCCTGCTTCGACCGTTCGAAATCCTGATATCGATAGTCCAGTGCATTGCAGGAGCAGTCCGTCGGGTGCCAGGGAGAAAACCCGCACCAGGGCTTGGGTCGAAGCCCACCGCATCCGGATGCCGGCGAGCCATAGAACCCGGCTGGAGTCGTAGGCGCCGTCCGTAAGGTACACCTCTGTCAGGTACGTCTCTCGAATACCCGACAGAATCAAGCCTGGCAGGTGGTCCTTCTCGAGCATGAATTCTTCAACCACGGACCCAGGAAATTCGGCCAGGTCAAAGGCAAACAGGGCAAGTCTGGAATCGTCGCTTCCCACCAGTCGAGGTGAGGTGAAGAAGCGGGGCCCGCGAGTCGAGTGAAGCAACTGCCACGAATCAGTTCCGTGTTCCAGGGCCCAGATCTCGATTCGGCCGCGCTGCTCAACGGAGACGCACAGGTGATCACCGACCAGAACCGCAGAGAGAGAGCCTGTTCCGTTGCCACAATAGAGCGGAGGGAGTTCCTCCGGCACGTCCGCCACCGGCGCAATGCGCCAGCCGAGGACCTTTGATCGAACCGGGCCTGCATGCGCTTCATCGCTCTTCGCTGACGCGCGAACAAGACATGTTAGGCTGCCGTCGCCGCCGCGAAGAACCGCGTGAGTTCGTATGCAGTAGTTGTCGTCCGCCCGCAGGGTAAACGCCCTGGAGGCACGGTCGGCGCCGGGGTCCCTCGCGGCGTCCTCCCGGCTCGCCGCGCATCCCACGCACTGCACGAGGAAGAACAGACGGACGATTCTCGATACGAGCCTCACTATCGAGGCGCCCGACGATCGAGTTTCATTCTTTCCAGCAGCCAGGCAACATCGTGACCGATGGCGACCATCGCCTCGCTTTCCTCGGCCGTCGGCCCTCCTATGCCGGGCTGTGCCAGCTTTCTTAGTAATGAGCAGAGCCACTCGAAGTCCGGCAACAAGTCAGATATCTCGGAACTGTAAGGTTCCAGCGTCTCGCATGCCTTCAGCAGATCCAACCACATCCGGCAGTTGTTGAACACAGCCTGGATCGTCACAACTGTCCCGGCAATTCCGCCGCCTCTCAGGCGAATGGTTCGACCATGATTGTCCTTGAGTGTCTCTCCTCCATTGCGCAGCGCCTCGACAAGCGCCTGAAAGGGGGCGATCAGCTCCACCGGCAGGGTGAAGGCTCTGAGCAGCCTCCGGATTCGAGACAGGACTTCCGGGTCGGACAAGGTGCGATTGAGGTTTTCAAGCACCGGTATGACTATCTCGGGACATCTTCGGGCCCAGTATTCAATCTTCGCGGACGCTTCATCCCGAACATCTGGGCTCTCGTGCCCAAGTTCTATGGCCGCCGCCGTCACCTCTGCCTGCGCCCCGGCGCAGGGGTCTTCAACTGGAGGACTCTCGGGGTCCTCCTCCGGCCTCATGAAGTAACCGTTCAGCTCAATCCCAGTCCCAGATGGAGTGCTCAGCCCTTCGCGAAACAAATTGAACTTCCCCGCCGCCCGCCGAGCATCTCCAGCGAGTAAGGCCTGTTGAAGGTAGTCCTGCGGCTTTGTCTGACTCATCGATGGCCTCCTGTCAGCTTGCTGGATTCTATCAGGACGTCTCTGGCACTGATGCCACCGTTGTTCCGCAGCGTCCCCACCCTTACCGCCTCCACCTCCGGCGCCATTACGCTCTCCTCGACGGGCACCCGTCCCTCCACCCACGGCAAGCCCTTCCTGCCCGAGAGTCTGGCGGCGACGATGAAGACGACGGCGTTCGCGGTCTGGTTCTGGGCGGCGATCCGGAAGTACCGGGCGCCGAGGCCGGTGATGAGCGGGGCGGCGGCGTTCCCGATGGCGAGGAGCTGGACGGAAGACCCGGCGTTGGTCCAGTTGAGGGCGTCGTTGCTGACCTGGGCCTGGAGGAGGGTCTGGATGGCGCCGGCGGCGCCGATGACGACGGCGGTGAATTCGAGCGCGTTGGCGCCGCCGAGGGGGAGCACCGCGGAGACCTGGAGCGCGGAGGGCGCGAGCGCGAGCGGGTCCCAGACAAGGACGGAGCGGTCCGAGCCGGCGCCGCACGGGGTGCGGGAGGGCGGATCAGGGACCATGGGCACTGCTTCGCCCTGCCTTCCGTCCTTGCACGCGCATCCATCGCCGCTCATCGTCATCTCCTTGATTCCCGCCTGCGGATTCGAGTTCGAAACTGTCCTGTTACA
>JABWAY010000381.1 GCA_013360825.1 Candidatus Brocadiia bacterium
GGCCTGAAGGCGCCGCCGCCTCCCGCGGGCGGAGAGGACGATCTCGATTTCGACGCCCTGCCGCCGCCCGCCGCGAAGGCGGCCGCGCCCGCCGCGGGGGACGCCGACGACCTCGACTTCGACGCGCTCCCGCCCCCGAAGCCGCCGGAGGGCGACGATCTGCTCCCGCCGGAGCCGCCGCCGAAGAAAGGGCCGCCGTCGCGCCCGAAAACGGGGCTGATGGACCGGAGGCGGCGCGGGTGAGGTCCGTGGGACGGGGGCGTCCCGCTCGACATTTTCCTTCCCCCTGCTACCATTCCGCTCCCGTGTCACCACCCAGGAGACTCCCGTGACCGTCCGCGTCCGTGTCGCTCCGTCGCCGACCGGGGATCCGCACGTCGGCACCGCGTACGTCGCCCTGTTCAACCGGACCTGGGCCCGCCGGAACGGGGGGCAGTTCCTGCTGCGGATCGAGGATACCGATCGCGTGCGGTCGAATGCCGAGTCCGAAAAAATGATCTTCGAGTCCCTTCGCTGGCTCGGGCTGACCTGGGATGAGGGGCCCGACATCGGCGGGCCGTGCGGCCCCTACCGTCAGAGCGAGCGCGTCGCGATCTACCTCGAACACGCCAAGTCCCTCGTCGCTTCCGGCGCCGCCTACTACTGCACCTGCACGGCGGAGCGCCTGGAGGGGGTCCGCAAGGCGCAGGACGCGGCGAAGCTCTCCCCGCGGTACGACCGGCGATGCCGCGATCTCCCTGCATCCGAGGTGCAGAAGCAGATCGACGCCGGCGCGAAATGGGTCATCCGGATGAAGGTCCCCGCGGAGGGGGAGTGCCGGTTCCGGGACGTCGTCCGCGGCGAGGTCGTCTTCGCCTGGGACCAGATCGACGACCAGGTGCTGCTCAAGAGCGACGGCTGGCCGACGTATCACCTGGCGAACGTCGTGGACGACCGCCTCATGGGGATCACGCACGTGATCCGGGCGGAGGAGTGGATCAGTTCGACGCCGAAACACATCCGGCTCTACGAGGCGTTCGGATGGACGCCGCCGGTCTGGTGTCATGTCCCGCTTCTCCGGAACAAGGACCGGAGCAAGATCTCGAAGCGGAAGAACCCGACGAGCCTGAACTGGTACCGGGACCAGGGGTACCTTCCCGAGGCGATGGTGAACTTCCTCGCCCTGATGGGCTTCTCCATGCCGGGCGGGGTGGAGGTGTTCGGGCCTGCCGACATGGACCGCGAGTTCTCGATCGAGAAGATCAACGCGGGCGGCCCCGTCTTCGATCTCCAGAAACTCGACTGGATGAACGGGCAGTATCTGCGCAAGCTGTCGCCGGACGAGCTGGCGACCCGGCTCGGGCCGTTCGGGGCGGCGGGACACGACGCGGCGACCGTCCGACGCATCGTCCCCCTGATCCAGGACCGTCTGCGCGTCCTCTCCGACTGGACCGAGCTGACCGCGTTTTTCTTCGGGGACCTCGCCGCCCCGGATCCCGCCCTCCTGGCGGGCAAGAAGCAGACGCCGGCCCAGGTCCGTGACCTGCTCTCGCGTGCGCGCCCCGTCCTCGCCGCCGCCGAATGGACCGACGCGGCGCTCGAGGCCTCGCTCCGGGAGGTCGCCGCGGCGGCCGGCGTCAAGCCGGGGGACCTCTTCATGCCCCTCCGTGTCGCCGTCACGGGGCGGACCAACACCCCGCCGCTGACCGCGACGCTGGAAGTCCTCGGCCGGGACCGCTCCCTCGCCCGCGTCGACGCCGCACTGGCCTGCCTCGCCTGACACCCTGATCCCGGAGATCCCCATGCGCCCGTCCCTCCTCGTCGTCGGCAGCCTTGCCTTCGACACGCTCGAAACCCCGTCGGGGATCGCCAAGGACGAGCTGGGCGGCTCCGCGACCTACTTTTCGCACAGCGCGTCGCACCTCGCGCCGAAGGTCCGGCTGGTGGGGGTGGTCGGGAAGGACTTCCCGAAGAGGCACATCGAGGAGTTCCGCGAACGGTCGATCGACACGGCCGGGATCCAGGTCGTCCCGGCGGGGAAGACGTTCCGGTGGCACGGGCGCTACAGGACGGACATGAGCAACGCGGAAACGGTGAGCGTGGAGCTCAACGTCTTCGGCAAGTTCGCGCCCCAGATCCCCGCCTCCTTCCGCAAGTCCCCGTTCGTGTTCCTGGCCAACGGCTCGCCGACGACCCAGAGGACGGTGCTGGATCAGGTGGAGAAGCCGGTTTTCGTGCTCGCCGACACGATGAACCTCTGGATCGAGACGGCGCGGAAGGACCTGCTGGAGCTCATTCACCGCGTGGACGGCCTGATCCTGAACAACACCGAGCTCCTGCAGCTCTCGGGGGAGTCCAACGTCATCGCCGGCGCCCGCTGGGCGCTCGCGCAGGGGCCCCGGGTCGTGGTGATCAAGAAAGGCGAGCACGGGTCGATGCTGTTCGTCGACGGCGAAATCGTCGCGCTCCCCGCGTACCCCCTGGAGCACATCACGGACCCCACCGGCGCGGGCGACTCCTTCGCCGGGGGATTCATGGGCCACCTCACGCGGTGCGGCGGCACGTCTCTGGCCGACATGAAGCGCGCCCTCGTCTACGGGACGGTGATCGCGAGCTTCACCTGCGAGGACTTCGGTCTGCGGCGGCTGTTCTCGCTGACCGACGCCGACATCGAGCGCCGCGTGGCGGAGTTCGCGAAGATCGTCTCCGTCGACGTGAAACCGCGCCGGCGCGCGAAGGCCGCGGCGGGACGATAGGGCGGCCGGCGCGGACGGGGAGCGCCCGGGGCCGGGCTGAGTTTTCTGTTGGAAGGGCTGCCCGGGCCTGCGACAGTCCGACCCCGGCATGCAGCCACTCCTTCTTCTCGCGACCGGCGCCGCGATCGGGTGCCTTGGGACGCTTCTGGGCCTCGGCGGGGGATTCATCCTCGTCCCGATCCTGCTCTACGCGTTCCGGTTTCCGCAGCCGATCGCCGTGGGGACTTCGCATGTCGTCATCTGCCTGAACGCGGTCAGCGGGGCGATTGCGTACGACCGCCAGCGGAAGATCGACTACGACCTGGCGCTCTGCCTGGCGGTCCCCGCGATCCCCGCGTCGGCGTTCGCCTCGGCGTTCATCGTGCCGCGATTTCAGTCTCCGTGGTTTCTGGTGGCGTTCGCCGGGATCCTGGTCTTCGGGGCGGTCTACGTGATGCAGCGCGGGAAACTCGCGGACCTCGGGTCGGAACGGGAGCCGAGCGTCCGTGCGCGGTGGGTCTGCGCGGGGCTGTCGCTGGTCAGCGGCGTCGCGGCGGCCACGCTGGGCGTCGGAGGGGGAGTCTTCTACGTCCCGATGCTGGCGATCCTCCTCGGGCGGCCGTTCCACCGGGCCACCGCGACGTCCGTCTTCGTCCTCCTCCTCTCGTCCCTCGTCGCGGCCGCGGTCCTGGTCTGGCGCGGCCAGGTGGACGTCACCTTCGCCCTCTGGCTCGGCCTCGGCGTCATCGCCGGCGCGCAGGCCGGCGCGCGTCTCGCCACCCGCCTCAACAACGCCACCCTGCGCGCCGTGTTCGCCGGCGCCGTG
>JABWAY010000382.1 GCA_013360825.1 Candidatus Brocadiia bacterium
CTCGCCGTCCGCGACGGGCGCGGCCGGGGCCGGCAATTCCCCCTCCGGCGCCGGCGCGGTCGCGCCGCCTCCAGGTCCCGGGGGTTTCGGACCCGCGAGAAAGGCCAGCAGGTTCGGGGTCGTGACGAAGTAGTGGTTCCCCACCTTCCGCGCGAGCAGTTCCCCGCGGCGGATGCACCGTCGCAGCTGCGCCGGGGAGACCCCCAGCGTCAGAGAGACCTCGTCCAGCGAGTAGACCTGCGTGCCGCCGATGTCGAAGCTCATGGGGGCGTGTCCGAAGGGGCCGTGGGTTCGCGGTTCATGTTACCGCGTCCCGCCGGCATTTGCTTGCGCGAAGCGGCGCCGGTCCCGGGAGCTATTTCTTCGTCGCGTCGACCGGGGCCGGTTCGAGCCCGCCGGTCATCGTCTCCGTCGGGATCCATTTGGCGAGGTAGTCCCACTCCAGCGACTCCTTGATCACGTTGCGCACGATGACCATCTGCTGGACCTGGTTCGTTCCCTCGTAGATCTGGGTGATCTTGGCGTCCCGCATGTACTTCTCGATCGGGTAGTCCTTCATGTAGCCGTACCCGCCGAAGATCTGAACCGCGTTGGTCGTGACCTCCATCGCGGTCTCGGTCGCGAAGTACTTGCACATCGCCGCGAGCTTCGTGATGTTCTCCGCCTTCGCGTCGACCAGCCGCGCGGCCTCCGTCACGAGCAGCCGGCTGGCCTCGATCTTGGTCGCCATCTGCGCGAGCATGAACCCGATCGACTGGTGCGCCGAGATCTGCACGCCGAACTGCTGCCGGCGCTGCGCGTAGAGCGTCGAGAGCTCCAGCGCTCCCTGCGCGAGCCCGACCGCCTGCGCCGCCACCCCCGGCCGCGCATAGTCCAGCGTGTGCATCGCGTGCTTGAACCCGTGCCCCGGCTTCCCGCCGAGCAGGTTCGCGTTCGGGACGCGGCAGTTCTGGAAATGCAGCTCGTTCACCGGGACCGCGCGGATCCCCATCTTGTCCTCGTACTTCCCGAGCGTGAACCCGGGCGTCCCCTTCTCCACCAGCAGCGCGCTGATCCGCTTCGCCTTCGACTCCGGGTCGGTCACGCAGAAAACGCTGAACAGGTCCGCCGAGCCGCCGTTCGTGCACCACTTCTTTTCGCCGTTGATCACCCACTGGTCGCCGTCCTGCTTCGCCCACGTCCGCATCGACCCCGCGTCCGACCCGGCGAACTTTTCCGAAAGCCCGAACGCGATCAGCTTCTCGCCTTTCGCGATCAGCGGGAGCCATTTCTTCTTCTGCTCCTCGGTGCCGCCGAGGAGGATCGGGAACGAGCCGAGCGCGTTGACCGCGTACGCGACGCCGACGCCGCCGCAGGCCCGCGAGAGTTCCTCGACCACCACGCACAGCGAACCGACCCCGGCCCCCGCTCCGCCGTATTCCTTCGGGAGCCAGACCGACATCAGCCCCGCCTTCGCCATCGCCTCCTTGATTTCCCACGGGTACTGCTGGAGGTCGTCGTACTTCTTCGCGAGCGGGCGCACCACCTCGTCGGCGATCTTGCGGGCGACGGCTTTCCAGTGCAGCTGCTCGGGCGTGTAGTTCGGCATGGGAAACTCCCTGAGAGAAATGGGAGGGGGAGTCTAACGGGGAAGAGCCGGGGGGGAAAGGAAACGAGGTTACCGGTCACATTCCCGCGACGAAGGCCATCCAGTCCTTCTCGAAGGCGGCGGTGTCCCCGAGGAAATGGGGAAGGCCCCGGGTTCCGCCGGCGGCCAGCTCCTTCCGGTACGCCTCCCCGGCGGCGCGCCATTTCGGGTTGTCCGTGGTGCGGAGGAAATGGACGACGGACCAGCACTGGGCGTAGAAGAGCAGGGCGCGGGACATATCGGAGTTGATCAGGGCGAGGGCGTCGCCGCCGAAGAGGTCCTGGAGCGGGAGCTGGCGGCGGCCTTTCACGGCGCCGCGGATGAACGCGACGCGGGTGTCGGCGACGTGGTCCCAGCGCCATTCTTTCCCGGTCCAGTCGAACCCCTCGAATTCCGTGGCCATTCCCTCGGCGTACCAGGACGGGGTGCGGGCGGCGGGGGCGAGGCGGTTCCAGAAGAGGTGAGCGGTTTCGTGGACCATGGTCTGGAGGAACTGCTGTTCGTTGCGGCTCTTGTTCCAGCCCGCGACGGTGCCGGCGTCGGAGCGGGCGAGGCCGGCGGCGTTCAGGCTGGCCTCCTGGCGGTTGTCGCGGCACCAGGTGCGCCAGTCCTCGAAGGTCCGGAAGGCGAGGACGGCCACCTTCTCCTTCAGTTTCGGCCCGTCGCCGTAGACGGCGTGCATGTCCTGCCATGCGGCCTCGAGGAGGGATGCGAGGTCGCGTGCGAAGGCCTCGCCCTGGTTGGTGCGGATCGCGAAATGCGCGGTGTCCGCGGTCCACGCCTCGGCCCAGGTCCCGCGGAGGGCCTCGTAGTCGCCGGGGCTCATCCATTCGCCCCTGTGCCTGCGGAACCCGAGACGGAGGAGTTCCGCTTCATCGCCCGCGACCCAGCGGTCGCCGGCCCGGACGAGTCCCCGGGCGAGCTGGGCGCGGTCCTTCGGGGTGACCCAGCGGCCCTCGAAGAGGACGAGGCCCTCGGAGAGGCGGGCCTTTTCCTCCGGGGTGACGTAGCGGCCCTGGTGGAGGGCGAATCCGCCCGCGGGGACGGGGATGCCGCGCTGCCGGGCGACGAACGCGGCGACCGCGGGCCGGAGTTCCGGTCTGTGTTTCGCGGCCTCCTCGAACGTCTTCACCGCGAGGTC
Source organism: Candidatus Brocadiia bacterium (assembly GCA_013360825.1). Classification (GTDB taxonomy): domain Bacteria; phylum Planctomycetota; class MHYJ01; order WSZJ01; family WSZJ01; genus WSZJ01. The sequence goes on from JABWAY010000382.1 coordinate 2,769, forward strand.
CGGTTCACCGGCCTCCCAGGCGACGCACGCCAGCCCGAACAGGTCGTCGGGGGGCGCCGCGCAGGAGGACACCATGTCCAGCAGCGCCGCCGGGCCGACGAACGCCCAGGGGAAGCGTCCGGACCCCTTCGGGATCGTGAAGTCGAAGGCGGCCTCGTCGGCCTTCTGGAGCGTGAGGTCGGCCCCGCCGACCCGGGCCTTCAGTCTGGGCTGCCCGCGGTTGACCGCCGCCACGATGCGGTCGAGGGCGGCGGCCATCGCGCGGACCTCGGGGAGCCGCGCTGCGATGTCCGCCTTCCGGGTTCCGGAGGTCACCGCGGCGAGGAGCGCCTCGTACTCGGCGGCGGCCCTGCGGAACCTGTACGCGCGGACGAGCGTCTCGATTTCCGCGACGGTCAGGAGGTGGGTGGCGAGCTCGTAGCCGAGGCGCGCGCGGTCGCCGCCCGATTCCGGCGCGACCGAGGCCAGGAAATCGGCGAGCCCCGGGAGGCGCGCGGCGTGCTTCGCCAGGTGCGGGTTCAGCCGCCGGGCGTCCTGGAGCACCACGCGGGCCTCCGCGAGCCGCCCGAGTTTCCAGTACGCGGCGCCGAGCCAGAAGAGCGTCGAGAAATGCGTGCGCCGTCCCTTTGAGGAAAGGAGGTCGACCGCCTCGCGGTCCCGGCCGGCGAGGACGAGGGCGCGGGCCTGGACGACGAGGGCGTTGGAATCGGCGCCGGCCTCGCGGAGGCGGGCGAGGTCGGCGTCGAGTTCAGCGGGGCGGTGGTGGGGGC
>JABWAY010000383.1 GCA_013360825.1 Candidatus Brocadiia bacterium
CGGCCTGCTCCGCCGGCATCGCGCGACGGTGGTCTGGTGTCCCCGCACGCACGCGTTCTTCGGGCATCCCCCGCACCCGGTCCGCCGGATGCGCGCGGCCGGCGTCCCCGTCGCGATCGGGACGGACTCGCTGGGAAGCGCGCCGTCGCTGTCGGTGCTCGACGAGATCCGCTTCGCGGAGGCGCGGGGGCACCGGCCCGGGGAGCTTCTCGAGATGGCCACGGCCGCGGGGGGTGTGGCGCTGGGGGTCCGGGCCGGGAGGATCGCGCGGGGGTGGGCGGCCGACTTCACGGTCGTGGAGGGGAGGGGGCCGGAGGATCTGCTGGGGGGGAGGGTCGTCGGTCGGGCGGTCGCGGGTGTGTTCGACGCGGCGCGGGATTCAGGGGGCGGAGCGGCCGCCGGACCGGCGGGAGGGTAGCGGGCGGGGGCGGCGGAGGACTCCGGGTTCGACCCTTTCGAGCACCGCGCGCCGGATGCTTGACGGGTGCGGGGTGGCTGGCACACTGGGCGGCGGACTGCTTCCGGGAGGGAAGACCCTTGAGCCATCGACCTGTCGCACTCTGTCTTTCTGTGCTGTCCGCGTGTTCCGTCTTCGCGGATCCCCGCACGGCTTCCGTCGTCGTGACGGCGCGCGGTCCGGCGCCGCCGGTCGCCGGGACGGCGCCCGGGGCGCGCGCCTTCCTGTTCGTCGGCGAGAGGGCGACCGCGCGTGTCGAGCTCCGCGATGCCGAGGACCCGGAGGATGTGGTGCTGGTCGGGTGGGTGAGAGGACGTCCTTCGGCGCGGGTCCCGGGGCGCACCTCGGGCGGCCTCGACAACAGTTTCGAGGTCGACTGGCCCGCGGGGGAGGAGATCGATCGGATCGACGTCGAGCTTCCGGAGCGGGGGAACGGATTCGAGGGGCGCATCGTGCGGGCCGGTCCGGGGGCCGCGCCGGCGGCCGGCGTGATGCTGGCGCCGACGGTCGGGTGGATCTGGCACGAGGACGACACGGGGCAGGAATCCTCCGAGATCCTGGGGGCGAGGCTCAGCGTCGCCGTCGGGAGTCGGGTCTGGGTGGAAGTCGAGGCGGACAGCTGTTCCGGCGTGAGGGAGCGGGTGAAGACGGTCCGCGGGGAGGACCGGACGGTGACGGTGGGGGGAGGAGCGCCGCCCCCCGCGCCGACGCCGGCGCCCGGGCCGAATCCGAATCCAGGTCCGAACCCGAATCCCAATCCGAACCCCAATCCGAATCCGAATCCGAATCCCGCACCCGGTCCGACGCCGACTCCGCCACCGCCTTCCGCCCGGAAGGTCACCCTTCCCGGCGGGACAACACAGGTGACCTGCCGCGAGCGGGTCCGCGTGACCAGCGCACTCCTCAGCGTCCGCTGCGACGCACTCACCGTAGGCCCGGTCACACTCTTCGCCGCCGCGGGCGCCGGCGCTTCCTACGCGGACTTCTCCGAAAGCCGGTCCGAGACCGACCCCGTCCTTCAGGGGCGCGTCGGGTTCGACCTGCGCCTTTCGGATCGATTCCGCCTCTCCGCCGACTGCCGGGGCCGCGCGACGCGATCCCTCGACGCCCGCGGGAATCGCGAATGGCAGGGCTCCGTCGCACCGTCGGCCGCGCTGGAGGTGACCTGGTGATCCGCGCCCTCGCGTTCGTTCTGGCCCTGGCGGCGGCGGCCCACGCCGGGCCCCGGTCGACTCTTCGCGTCCGCCCCGAGGATCGCAGCATCGGGATCCGCGCTCCCGGTCCCCGGGCGGTGCTCGAGGTCAGGGCGCACGGCGATGCCGTTCCCGCGGCGACGGTCCAGGCCGGCGAAGACGGCGTGTGGCGGCTCGATCCCCGGGCCCTGCCGGCCGCGGGGATCCTGGTGGCGGGAGGGGAGGTGCTCCATGCCTTCGAGTCGGCGCCGCCGGGGGGCGGGGCCGCGCCCGATCCGGGGATGATCGAGGCCGGCGCGGTCGCGATCGAACTGGCCGTCCCCGGCGGCGCCGGGATGTCGCCGGCGGATTGCTCCCTGATCCTCGAGCACCCCTCCGCGTCGATCCGCCAGGTGTTCGCGGCGGCGGATCTCGTCGTCTCCGGAGAAGGACCCGACGCGCGCGTGATCTTCACGGGGTGGATCGCCCCCGACCAGTGCGGCGCGACGTCGATCACGCTGGCCACGCCGGCCGGCACGCGGTCCTGGGGCGCGCGCGTCTGGTCGTGGCGCTGGATCGCCGAGCGTCCCGCCGTCGCGCGCGGCGCGACGGCCCGGTTTCGCCTCGAGGTCGACGGGCTCGCGGAGGGGGCCGTCTGCGAGGTCGTGCTCGAGTCCCCCCCGCACCTGGTGCTCGAGGAAATCCCCCCGGGGTGCGAACCTTCCGGTCCGGGGCGCTGGAAACTCCGGACGGGCGGGGGGACTTTCGGGTTCCGCACCACCGTCGAGGGAAGGGCCGACGTGACCGCGGATTGCGCGCCGTGCGCGCGGTGATCCGTTCGGTGGCGTGGGCCGCCCTCGTCGTCACCTCCGGGTGCGCACGGGAAACCCCGCCCGTGACGGCGGACCCCGCGGATCGCGTCGCGGATCCTTCACTTCTCCGGCTCGGTCAGCCGCACCTGATGGGCGCGCTGGAAGTCACGCGGTTTGCCGCGGCCTCCCCGGGCGGGCGCCTGCACCTGGCCGTCGCGGTCGCCAATCGCTCCGGATCCCGCATCGCCGCCCGGTGGCGTTTCCGCTACATCGGAAACGACGGCTGGGAACTCCGCTCGGAACGCAGCGCAGCGTGGAAGACCGCGACGATCGAACCCGGCGGGGAGTGGACCTGGGAGGGCGAGGCGGAGGTGACCGGCGCCGTGGCGGCGGGGATGGACTGGCGGCACGACAGGGAATAGGCGGCGGGAGGAGCCTGCTCCGTGGATCCATGCTCCCGGCGCGGGATGGCGTCCCGCGGGCCGACTACGACCCTTCGCTCCGGTCGCCCTTCGGAGATTTCGGGGCCAGCGCCTTCCGGACCCCGTCGGAGAGCGGGCGGGCGAGGTTCGGCAGGTCGCGGCGCGGAGCCGCGCCGCTCACGCGGACGGTCTCCGGTCCCGTCGAACCGCGGCGGACGACGCAGACGGTGACATGGACCACGTCGCCGTGGACCTCGTACGCTCCCGCGAGCACCGCATCCGCCCCGTGCGCATCGGCCGCCACCGCCGCGGCTCCCTCGCTGTCCGGCATCGAGCGGATCTCCGCGCAGACCCGGGAGCGCGGCAGGACGGTCACGTCGCCCGAAGACGCGAGTTCGCGCGTGAGGAATTCCGTCAGCGCCGTGCGGATCGGCTCGAACTCTCCGCCGGGTCCGGCCAGGTCGGCGACGAGGACGGTCGGGCGGTCCGACCAGGGGATCGAGGCGATCGGCGGCTCCCCGGGGGCGGGTTCCAGCGCGATCTCCGTCGCCGGGGATTCGACCGTCCCCCGAACCACCGCAGGCCCGTCGACGGGCCGTTCGGCCGGGCGCCAGGCCCGGATCTGGTGCGCCGCCACCGCGCCTCCCGCGAGGACGAGCACGGCGG
>JABWAY010000384.1 GCA_013360825.1 Candidatus Brocadiia bacterium
GATCTGCCGGTCGATCCCGGGCTTCCGGAACGCGCGCGCTACGCCGCGCTCTGCGTCGCGATCCTCGACCTCGACCACGGAACGGCGGCCGGAAAGCCGGTCTGGGTGAGGTCCGGGAGGCGGGCGCTGGCCGTGGGGTTCGGCTTCCGCCGCCGCCAGGTCCTCACGCACCCCGCCCGGTAGGTTTCCGCGCGGCGGCCAATGCGGCGATCCGGCCCCCGGCGACGGAACGGCGTCCGCCCGCGGCAGCGCCGGCCCTCACTTCCCCCCGGGCAGCCGCCTCTTCGTCACATCCTTCGGCGCCTCGTTCGCCTTCAGCTTCAGGTCGGTCGTGTTGACCCAGACGCACCCCCTGGCCTTCCCCGCGGACTCCGCGCCGCCGAGGGCCAGCACGGTCGCGTCCTCGAGCACGGTACCGGCCTTCAGCCGCCCGTCCGTATGGATGGCCACCGCGGTGGCGTCCTTGACGAAGGTCAGCGTGCCGCGGACGAGAAAGACCGAGCGCGCGGCCTTCTGCACCTTGAGATCCCCCGAGCAGATCACGAAGGAATCTTCGACCGACTCGAAGTCGCCGGACGCGCAGACCACGAGCGCCCCGCCCTCGATCTTCCTGCCTTTCCCCGCGTCCAGGAGCGCGACCGTCCCCTTGACCCCGCCCTTGATCTCACGCGTCACGGGGATCCCATCCTTGAGTGCGGACGCGACGGCGGCATCGACCGCGCGGCCGGAACCCGCGCTCCACGCGTCCCCGAACTGGCGGCGCCAGGCGTGGACGGCGTCGCGCAGGCGGGGACGCCACTCCCCTTCCTTCGAATCCGCGGCAAGCGCGGCGGCCGCGGCGTCCCAGATGTCGTCGATCCGGAACGGACGCTGATCGAGCGACCAGGTGAGGAACCGCGCCATGTCCTTGGCGGGCCATCCGTCGGGATTGCCGGGGTCGGTGATCTCCTCCATCGTCGCCACGAACCCGAGCCCCTCGAACTGCGACTTCAGCGAGCGGATCGCGTCGATCCGGGCGTAGGTGCAGCCCGTGTCGCTCATCAGGAACACCGGCGTCGCACGGCCGGACGGCTTGATCTGGACCGTCGGCTGAACCAGCGGCTGCAGCAGGACGAGCCCCGCCAGGAAGTCCGGATGGTCGTTCACGAACGTCACCGCGCGCGAGGCCGCCTCGCTGTACGCCACCAGGTACGTCCGCCCGCCGTCAAACCCGTAGTCCGCGACCGCCTTCTCGATGAGCGGCCTCCAGTCGGACGCCGCGATCCCGTAGTCGATGATCAGCGCCGCGGCAGGGACCGGCATCTTCACCCCCTGCCAGACATGCGTGTACTGGTTCGCCTGGTGCGTCGGCGGCGTCACCGTCACCCACAGGCCGAACTTCGCCCCCTCCTCCTTCTTCCACGCTCCGGGCGCGACCATCACCCACCGCCCGCCCTTCCACTCCCCCTCCGTGACGCCGGCCTTGATCTCCTGCGCGGACGCGGCGACGGCACAGAGCAGGATCAGGGCGGCGGACAGGCGCATCGTTCGGCTCCCGATGAAGGTCAGGAGATGGTACGGGAAGCGCCGCGGGGGTGGGAGTGTGAAAACCCCGCGCGGCGGTCAGTGGCCTCCGCCGCACCCTCCGCCCGCGCCGCCGTCCCGCGCGCTCGGGCCGCACCCGCCGCCGGCGTCGAGTCCGTCCTTCGTCTTCACGAGTTTCCCCGCCAGCCACGCCTCGAGGGCGGCCTTCGGTTCCCCGGTGACGCCGAGTTCGACGCCCATGCCGAGTTCCTTGAAGATCTCGACCGCAGCCGGGGGGATGCCCCAGGCGAGCACCTGGTTCACGCTCTTGCGGGCGATGAAGACCGGCGGGGGTCCGCCCGGGCCGTGACCCGGATTCGGGACGAGCTCGGACTTGACGATCGCGCCTTTGTCGACGTCCGCGATCAGGAACGACTCGCAATGTCCGAGGTGGTTGGGAATCTTTCCGGCGGTGACGGGGATGGCGACGCGCATGGATCGGCTCCTCATTAGTTAACCACGTTTATTATCTGGTCCCGCACCCCGTCTGTCGAGAATTCTCTCACCCCCCTCACCGCGCCCCCTTCGCCCTCCAGGCCCGCCACCGCTTCAACCCCTGCGTCTCCCCCTCCATCCGGAACATCTTGAACCACGACCGCTCCGCCGAGGTCAGCGCGTACCACGCGGAATCCATCTCGTCCTGCAGCGCGTGCGACTCCGCGGCGTCCTCCGCGCCCTGCGAGCGCCAGGCGGTGAGCAGCGCCTCCAGCTCCAGATACCGCCGCAACGGAACCCCGACCTGCGGGGGCGCGGGAAGAGGCGCGGCCGCAGGATAGTCGCCGTAAATCGGGTCGCCGGGCTCCACAAACCCCGCGCTCAGCGGCTCCGCGAACATCCCCGCACGCCCCGCAAACCCCTCGATCCCGAGCAGCTCCCCGACCGCCCCGGAACGCCCGCACCGGAAGACCAGCCCCCCCAGCACCAGATCCTGCCCGGTCGGGAGCGCCAGCTCCGCCCCGAGCGTCACGATCGCAAGCCCCAGATCCCCGGGCAGATCCCCCCCCAGCGACCCCGCGTGCGGCCGGGGAAGCGATTCGGCGGAAACCAGAAGCGCCCTTCCCCGTGCCCGGGGCGATCCGGGACGGATCCGGCTGACGGGAAGCGCCTCCTCCGCCAGCGGCGGCCCGGGGAAGACCCAGACCTCCGCCGCGAGCGCGAACGGAGCGCCTTCCGCCGGGCGGGCCAGCAGCTGGGTCACGGCGGCGGTCATGGCGGACGCTCCCGGGTGTCTCTCGCGACGCCCCTACCTCACCCGCCGGACGCCCTTCCGTCAAGCCTGCGTCGAACGGATCAGCAGCACGGGACGCCCCGCCTCCTTCAGCACGCGATCGGCGACGCTTCCCAGGAGCGCCTTCCCCAGCCCCGAGCGGCCGCGCGTCGCGAGGACGATGGCGTCGGCGCCGAGGCGTTCCGCGGCCTGCCGGATGCCGTCGGCGGCGTCGGGGGCCTCGGCGACCTCGATGCGCGTTTCGACTCCCGGCGTCGCGCTGCTTTCGGGGACGAGGGCGGAGAGGGCGGCGGCGGCGGCGGCGGACTCCCGTGCGGACTCCTCGGGGTTCGAGGACTTCGGCAGGTGGATGATCATGGAGGTCTCCCCGGGCTCCTCGACTTCGCGGACGTGGAGCAGGTGGACGGTCCCTCCTGCCGGGAGGAGGGCGTATGCATGGGGGACGGCCGCGTTGCCGAGAGGCGACAGGTCCGTGACGGCGAGGACGCTCCGATAGCGGACGGCCGCGGGGAGCCCGTCGTCGGGCGCGGGGACGATGCAGAGATTCAGGCGTGCGCCGTCGAGGATCTCCCCCGCGACGGACCCGTGCCGGAGGCGGTCGAGTCCCGCGCGCTGGGACGTTCCGGCGACCAGGAGCGCCGCGCCTTCCTCCCTCGCCGCCCGCACGAGGGCCGTGCCGGTCGCCCCCTCGCGCTGGAGCGCACGGAGGCGA
>JABWAY010000385.1 GCA_013360825.1 Candidatus Brocadiia bacterium
GATCTCCGCCGCGTCCTGTCCTCCCTGCTGCGGAAGGCCGGTCGACTCGACGACGCCCTCGAGCAGCTGCACCTGGCGCTGGCCGCGTACCGGCTCGCGGGCGACCGGCAGCGCGCCGCGATCACCCGCGCCGCCCACGCCCGCATCATCCTGGACCAGGGGAATCCCGGGCGGGCCCTCTCCGAATTGACCGAAGCGCTCGCCATCCAGCGGGAAGTCCCGTTCACGCAGTTCACGAGCCAGACCCTGTCCGACATCAGCCTGGCCCGGATGGCGCTCGGACACTACGACGACGCCGACGCCGCGATTCGCGAGGCGATCGAATTGTCGCGCGGAACGGACCAGGTCTCCCTCCGGATCGCCCACCTCCGGCAGCGCGCGTCCATCGCCGGAAAGCGGGGAGATTACGCATTCGCGTCCGCGGCGCTCGCGGAAGCGATCGACCTCGCGCGCACGTCGGGCAATCCGCGGGTGCTCCCTTCCCTGCTGAACAACCTCGCGAACACGCAGGTCCGCTCCGGCCACTGGGAGAACGCGCTCCGGTCCTACGAGGAGGCCGTGTCCTGCGCGCGGGACGGCGGGGACCCGGGTCCTCTCTCGGTCTTTCTCAGCAATGTCGGAACGGTCTCCATGCGCCTGGGCGACACGGCCCGGGCGCGCAGGTCGATGGAGGAGGCGCGGTCGCTGCTGGACGACCGGTCGGCGAAGGCCAGGATCGCGGACCTGCTTCATATGGAGGCCCAGATCGACCTGCTCGAGGGAGCCCTCGTGCCCGCGGGGCGGCGTCTGCGGGAGTCGCTCGCGGCGGCGCGGTCAGCCGGGGACCGCCGCGCCACAGGCCAGGTCCTGACGGAACTGGCCGAGCTGCGCCGGGTGGAGGGGGACCTGCGCGGGGCGGAGGAAGCGGCCGCGGAGGCGGCGCAGATCCTGCTCGCGATCGGGGAGGGCTCTGCCGGGGGACCGGTCTCTGTCCGGGCCTGCGTCGCGCTGGCGGAGGGACGGATGAAGGATGCCTCACGGCTTGCCGACGCGGCTCTCGAGGTCTCCGCGCGGACCGCCGCGGACAGCGACGATGCGACGGCCGCGCGGCTCTGCGTCGCCCGGGCCGCACTCGCGCTCGGGGATCCTGCCCGGGCACGCGCGGCGGTTCTGCCCCCGCTCGCCTCCCTCCGGCGCAGGTCGGACGCACACTTCCTCGCCATCGTGGAACTGCTGCTCTCCCGCGCGGAGCGGCTCCTGGGAAATCGCGACGCCGCGGACGCGTTGCTGGCCGGCGGGCTCCGCGGAATGGACGACGGGAGGACCCCGTTCCTGGTCAGGATGGACTGTGCCCGGGAGGGGATCGAGGGGCTGTGCGAGGCCGGCCGGCGGGGGGAAGCGGAGGCGTTGCTGGAGCGGGCGGCGCTGGAAGCGGAGGCTGCGGGGGCGCTGGGACTTGCGGGGGAGCTGGAGGATGCCCTCGGGAGGCACGAAAAGGCATCGGAGTGACACAACACTTTATGCCAATTCATGTTACGATGGATCCTGTGAAATACATGTCCGGCCCGTCCCTTGCGACTCCAGGAAACTCATGCCCGCCAAGGCCACCCGGACCCCCGGCGTGGGGCAGATTGCCCCGCCGTGTCCCAAAATTTCCCGATTTCGGCCGAACCGGCCGGCCAGTCCTTCGTTTCCTATGAGCGACGCAACGATGGTCACCGATGCCGAGCTGATGCTTCAGGTGAAGGGCGGTGACATCCGGGCCTTTGAAAACCTGGTCGGGAAACACCAGCGCCCGCTGATCAACTACTTCTTCCGCATGGTCTGGGATCGACAGATCGCGGAGGACATGGCGCAGGAGGTTTTCCTTCGGATCTACAACCACGCCGCCGACTACGAAGCCCAGGCCAAGTTCACGACGTACATGTACCGGGTGGCGCGGAACCTGTGGATCGATCGGATCCGGCACGAGGCGCACGCACCGAAAACGGTGAGCCTCGACGCGCCGGCCGACGCCGAAGGAGATACCTTCCACGACAGAATCAGCGGGACTTCCCCTTCGGTGGACGCGCACCTGTCAGGACAGGAGCGCGCCGCCATCGTGAGGAAGGCGATCGAACTGCTTCCCGAGGAACAGCGGCAGGTGCTGCTCCTCGTGGAGGGAAAGGACCTGAAGTACCAGGAAATCGCGCAGGTGCTGGAGATCCCGCTGGGAACCGTAAAAAGTCGAATGCACGCCGCCATGATGAAGCTGAAGGAACTGCTGGCCGGAAAACTGGGAGACCTCGAATGACGCACGTCGACGATCTGGTCGCCTTCGTTCGCGAGGAACTCGGCGCAGCCGAGCTTGCGAGCGCACGCGAGCATGTCGCCGCCTGCGCCGCCTGCCGGCAGGAGGCCGAAGCCCTTCGCTCCGTCTTCGGCACCCTGGAGACCGCCTCCATCGAGCCGTCTGCCGGTTTCGCCGCGCGCGTGGCGGGGGAAGCCGCGAAGCTCGCGAAGACCCGCGAAGCGCTGCGCGCCACGGAGGTCGAGCCCGCGTCGAATTTCCCCTGGCGCGTCGCGTCCGCCGCGAACGCTGCAAAGATCGCGCGTCCCGCCCGGCGTGGCGCCTGGGGCCGCCTGGCCTGGATCGCGACGCGGCCCGTCTTCGGATATCCTGCCTGGTCCGTCTCGGCCGCGGTGCACCTGATCGCCTGCGGCGTGATGGCGCTGGTCGCGGTCGAACGGGTGGAGGACCGGAAACAGCGCGAGATCGCACAGTTCGATGCCTCCCATGCGGTCCAACTCACGCCGAACCGCCCCGCCGATCGGGCCGTGCGACGCGACCCCGGCGGCTTCGCGAGTCCGCTGAGCCGGCGACGGAGCCCGGAGGCGCGAACCGCGCTTCTCGAACGTCACGGTCTGGCCGGAACGGAACCGGCGGTGGAGGGGGCGCTGAACTGGCTCGCCGCGGAACAGCAGGAGGACGGATCCTGGAACGCGGAGTCGGGCCAGGCGGAGGCGCGGACCGGCGCCACCGGGCTCGCTCTCCTGGCGTTCCTGGGCCGCGGGGAGACTGCGAAAGAGGGGGCCCACGCGGAGGCGGTCCGCCAGGGTCTGGAGTGGCTCAAGTCCCGGCAGACGCTGATCGGTCGCTTTGGTCCCGACGGCGGCGCGAGCCGGCCCCAGCATGCGATCGCCACCGCGGCGGTCGCGGAGGCCTACCTGCTGACGGGCGACGCGGAGCTCTACGGCGCCCTGGTGAATGCGACCGAGTACATCGCGGCCTCGCGCTCGCCGCGCGGCGGATGGGGAACCTCGTTCGGCGGGACGCCGGATACCGTGACGACGTCGTGGACGCTGCTGGCGCTGCAACTGGCACGGACGGCGGGCATCGGGTCCGCGGGGCCGTCCATCGACGCCGGCGCGACTTACCTCGACGCCATGACCGATGAGTCCGGGCGGACGGCCCTTCGGATCCCCGGCCAGTTCGGCGCCGAGACGGCGCTGGCGACGGCAGCCGCCCTCGCGGCCCGCCGGG
>JABWAY010000041.1 GCA_013360825.1 Candidatus Brocadiia bacterium
CCCGTCGGCCGATCCGTTCCGGCCGACGGGAGACGGGACCCCGCGCCGCCGGAGGCGGCGCGAGTCCGTGGAGCAGGGGCGGACCCGATGCCCGGAGGGTATGGGAGTACCCGCACGAAACAGCGAGGATCCCCTTCCGGCAGGGCAGTCACCCGGCCATGCCTCCGGAGGGACACCGGATGCCGTGTGGTGATCGGCCACGGCCGGGCCCCCCCACGAGTTCCATTCCACGGGGCGCGCACGTCAGGACGGATCCGAGTCCGGAGCGAGGTCGAACTCCATCGGGCTGTGGGCAGCGGTGGTCAGCCTCCACCCGGATAGCAGGCGCCGGTGTGCGGAGGGGCCGACCAGGAACGCGCGGACACGCGTGAAGTGCCGACGAAGAGCGCTCCTGAAGCGCCGGTACAGCACCTGCGACTCCATCGCCTCGGACACCGTGGCGACACGCCCGCCGATCAGTACTCCCTCCCGGAACCGCCCTCCCATCTGGACCTCGATGGTCTCCGGATTGGCCAGCTGATCCACGTAGAAGCGCGTGACACCGTCGCTCGCGGTGACCGGTCGCGTCCGCACCGCCGCACCCGGCCACCGCCAGCACCACCACCCACGCCCACCCGCTCTTCATCGCCCCTCCGCTCCGCACCATCCCCCCGTCGCTCACGCCCTCTCCGCGCCGAACTCCAGCGCGGCCCGGATCGAATCGTCCAGGGTCCGCCGGGCGACCCACCCCAGCTCCGCCCGCGCCCGGGCACAGCTCGCCACCAGCGTCGGCGGATCCCCCGCCCGCCGCGGCCCCTCCCGGAACGGAACATCCCGCCCCAGACACCGCCGCACCGCGTCGATCACCTCCCGCACCGATGTCCCGCGCTCCGAGCCGAGATTGTAAATCCCACCGCGCCCCGGCTCCAGCCGCTCCAGCGCACGCACGTGCGCGTCCGCCAGGTCCCTCACATCGACATAATCCCGGATGCACGACCCGTCCCGCGTCGGATAGTCCGTCCCGCAGACCGTCACCGGCGTCCCCGTCCGCGCCGCACGGATCACCAGCGGCACCAGGTGCGTCTCGTGCCCCCGCACCTCCCCCAGCCCCCACTCCGGCGCCGCCCCGCACGCGTTGAAATACCGCAGGCACGCAGACCCCAGCCCCAGCGCCGGCCGCACATCCTCCAGGATCTCCTCGAACTGCAGCTTCGTCCGACCGTACGGATTGATCGGCGCCTTCGGCGCCTCCTCCGGAATCGGTACCTCCCGCGGCTCCCCATACACCGCCGCACTCGAGCTGAACACGATCCGCTTCACCCCGCACGCCCCCATCCCCTCCAGCAGCCGCAGACTCCCCACCACGTTCACATCGAAATACTCCAGCGGATCCCGGACCGAATCCGGCACCACCGCACGCCCCGCAAAATGAAGCACGGCCTCCGCGCGGGAAGCGCGAAGCGCGCCCGTGATCGCCGCCCCGTCCCGCAGGTCCCCCCGGTAAAGCTCCCTCCCCTGCACCGCCCACTCGTGCCCCGTCGAAAAGTCGTCGAACACCGCCGCGACATGCCCCGCGCCCTCCAGCGCCCGGCACGTGACGCTGCCGATGAACCCGGCCCCGCCCGTGACCAGGACCTTCATCGCTCCCCCTCGTCCGCCACCATCCGCCGGAAATACGGCAGCGTCTTCTTCAGCCCTGCCGCCCGCGCCACCTTCGGCGACCACCCCAGCACCGCCTTCGCCCGCCGGATGTCCGGCCGCCGCTGCTTCGGGTCGTCCTCCAGCGCCGCCTTGTGCACGATCCGTGATTTCGACCGCGTCAGCGCAATGATCTCCCGCGCCAGCGTCAGCACCGGGATCTCCACCGGATTCCCGATGTTGACCGGCATCCCCTCGTCCGACCCCAGCAGCCTCACCACCCCCTCCACCAGGTCGCTCACGTAGCAGAAACTCCGCGTCTGCCGGCCGTCGCCGAACAGAGTCACATCCTGGCCCCGGAGCGCCTGCCCGAAGAACGCCGGGAGCGCCCGGCCGTCGTTGAGCCGCATCCGCGGCCCATACGTGTTGAAGATGCGCACAATCCGCGTCTCCAGGCCGAACGTCCGCCGGTACGCCATCGTCACCGCCTCCGCGTACCGCTTCGCCTCGTCATACACCGACCGCGGCCCGATCGGGTTCACCCGCCCCCAGTACGTCTCCCTCTGCGGATGCTCCTCCGGGTCGCCGTACACCTCGCTCGTCGACGCGAGCAGAAATCGCGCACCCTTGGCCTTCGCCAGCTTGAGCGCGTTCTCCGTCCCCGCGCTGCCGACCCGCAGCGTCTCGAGCGGGTGCAGGAAGTAGTCCTGCGGGGAGGCCGGGCTCGCGAAATGGAGGACCGCGTTGACGGAGCCGGTGATCGAGAGCCCCTCGATCACATCCTGCTCGACGAACCGGAACCGGGGATTCTTCGCCAGATGCGCGATGTTCTCGCGCGACCCCGTCAGAAAGTTGTCCACCGCCACGACCGAATGCCCGCGGCTCAGAAAAAGATCGCACAGGTGCGACCCGATGAACCCCGCACCACCTGTAATGACGACTCGCATGTCCGCGGGCTCCACCTTGAGAAGGGCGAATCGTACGCGGGGGCGGGGGGGTGTCAACCCTGCCCTTCCGCCCCTCCCGACCCGCGACTACCTCGGCCCGCCGCCCCAGCGCGCTTTCATGTCCTTCATCCGGTTGAGCAGGTACGACTCCACGGGCTCCCCCGTCGCCTCCTCACCCGCCTGCCACGCGGCGACCAGCCGCTGGCGCCGCAGCACATCGCGGTGGATCTCCGACTCCGCCGGAGGCTTCTTCATCTCCTCGGGATTGGCCTCCTCCAGCCTGCGCGCCTCCTCGGCGATCGCCCGCTGCAGCGCCGCGCGCAACTTCAGACCCTCCGACGCGTCCGAGGCCTTGAGCAGCGGGTCGATCCGGGCGATCTCCTCGCGCAGGGTCGTCTCGCGCCACCAGCCCGGCAGAAAGTGGCGGACGCTTCCCCTCGCGGCGCAGAAGTAGACGCCCATCGCCCCCGCAGGTCCGGCGTCGCCCTCGACGCTCGCCCCGCCGGCACCGCGGTCGTCCGGAATCCCCGGGAACTCCGCGTTCCACCAGACGAGCACGAATTTCCGGTTCAGCTCCGCCGCGAAGGAGGGCGCCTCCAGGACGCGCCGAAGTTCGACGCCGGCCTTCGACCGTGCGTCCCCCTGCGGCCCGTCCGCCACCACGACGAGAATCCCGACCCCGCGCCGCCCGGCTTCCTCGATGGCCGCCTTCACCCCCGCGGCCCAGCGGACCTTGCCGATCCGCTCGAGCGCCTGCCTCAGGAGAACGCGGACCTCCGCATCCGTGCTCGCGTCGAGGGCCGCCTGCATCGCCACCCGCGCGTCGACGCCGAGCGCCACGAGATCCTTCTGAGCCTGTTCGCGGACCTCCCAGGCGTCGTCGCCCAGTTTTTTCACGAGGGCCGCCACCTGGTCGTCGATCTCATCGGCGCAGGCAACCCCGGCCGCGAACAGGACGGTGAGCAGAATTCGGAGAGTCGTCATCGGGGGCAATCCTATCATGGGCTTCCCCCTTGGACGCCACAGGCCCTTCGAGGTTCACCCGGACGCCGGAATCCGACTACACTGGCCCAGGATGCGCCCCCTGCTGCTGCTGCTCCTCGTCCTCTTCCCGGCGATCTCCTCCCCCGCCGAGGAAATCACCCTCACGATCCTGCACACCAACGATCTCCACGGCGCACTGCTCCCCCAGTCCGATCCGGACTCGTCCGGAAATCGCGGACCGCTCCGCGGCGGGGTCGCGCGGCTGTCCACGGCCATCGCCGAGCAGCGCACGCTCGCGGCCCGGGAGGGACGGGACATTCTCCTGGTCGACGCGGGGGACATTTTTCACGGCACCCCGGAAGGGAACGTCACCCGTGGCGCAGCGGTCATCGCCTGGATGAACATGGCCGGATACGATGCTCTGGCCCCCGGGAATCACGACTGGGCCTACGGCGACCGGAACCTCGCCGACCTCCGGCGGGACGCCCGATTTGCGTTCGTCACCTGCAACGTCACGCGCGTGGACCCCGCCGCCGCCACCGCGCCGATCGTGGATTACGCCCGGGCCTGGGCGGTATTCGTGAAGCGCGGAATCCGCGTGGCCGTCGTCGGCTTCACGACTCCCGGGACTCCGGACATGAATCTTCCCGAACATGTGAAGGACCTCGACTTCCTCCCGTATGCGCGTCAGGCGGCGTACACGCTTCGGCAGGCACGGGCCGAGGCCGACGTGATCGTGGCGCTCTCGCACCTCGGCAGCCTGTCGGACGACAAGCTTGCGGAGAATACCCCGGGGTGGGACCTGATCGTGGGGGGCCACGACCACCGCTCGTTTCCGTCCGGGCTCGAGAAGCACGGGACGCTGATCGTCCAGGCCGGCTCCAGCGGTGACTTCCTCGGCCGGGCGGACCTGGTGGTGGACCGGGAGACCCGGAAGGTGCTTCGGCGGACCGCCCAGCTGATTCCGATCACGCAGGAGACGGCGGAAGACCCGGCCGCCCGGAAACTCGTGGAGGAGGCCAGGGTGCCGGGACTCGACGACCGGATCGGCGCCGCCGCGGCGGCGATCCGGCGGGCCGGCCCCCGCTGCCCGCTCGGCGCCCTGGTCGCCGACGCCATCCGCGTCGCGGCCGACGCCGATTGCGCCTTCATCAACAGCGGCGGCATCCGCAACGATCTCGCGTCGGGCGCGGTGACGCGCAGGGACCTGTACATGGTCGCCCCGTTTGAAGACACACTCGTCGTCTACGACCTCACGGGAGCCGAGATCCGCATCCTCCTCGACGCCGCCTTCCGGGACGGCCGGATGGAGTACCCCGTCTCCGGCCTCTCCTTCACGTGGGATCCGAAACAACCCTCCGGGGAGCGTGCCGTCGCCCTGAAAGTCCGTGGGGAACCTGTCGACATGACCCGCACCTATACCGTCGCCTCAACGACCTTCGCAGCCAACCGCCTCGGGGGGGACAGCCGGGGGAAACGCATTCTCCAGCCTGCCGGCACCCCGCGGGCCCGCCGCGCCCTCGCCGTCACCCTCCAGGACGCCCTGCTCCGCCCCTTCGAGGGGGGGCGCATCGTGGCCCCGCCCGAGGACGAGCGCGTGACGTTCCCGCGCAAATGACCACGCCGGCATGGTGGAGGCGTGTTGACTCCATCCCCGGCGTTTGCGTCAATTCTCCCATGAACGCGCGTCGGTCCGGCGGATTCACGATCATCGAGCTCGCGCTCGTCTGCGCCATCCTGCTGCTCCTCACGGCCATCTCCATCCCGGCGATGTACGCGAGCCGGCAGTCGGCCAACGAAGCGCTGGCCGCATCGACCCTGCGGACGATTCACCCGATCCAGACGGCGTTTCGGCAGGGGGATCTGGACCGGAACGGGCAGGCGGATTTCTGGACCCTGGATGTCGGGGGGCTTCACCGTCTGCTGGGACCGGACGGGGCTCCGCTCAACCTGGTTTCCGCCGAGATCGCCGCGGCGGATGCCTGTCCCGGGACGGGGCCGGGGCTGGCCCCCGGGGGAGAGCACCGCGCCCTCCGAGGGTATCACTTCCGGTCGATGCTCCTGGATCGCGCCGGCAGGGCGCTCCAGGTGGATGGTCCCGACGCGGACACGCTGGCGCGCGAGCATCCGGATCGCTTTGGGTTCACGGCCTATCCGGCGGTGTGGGATTCTTCCCGCGGGGGTGCGTGGGTTTTCATCATGATGGAGGACGGCCAGATCTGGACGCGGAACCTGTCCGGGCGCGGCCCCGGCGGGGCGGGACCCGCGGGGACGACGGGGGTGGCCGTGGACGGAGGACAATTGACCTGGCCCGGACCCGCGGGGTCGACCGACCTGAAGGAGCTTCCCTCGGGTCCGTGGCAGATCGTGCACTGAACGACGGGCTGTCCGGTGGAGCCTGCGGGAACGGAGCGGGGTGAGCATTCAGACGGCTCCTCTGCGCGCGGCGGCCTCGACCGCCTGACGGCCTTTCAGGGTCAGAACGACGCGGGCGTCGGCGTTGGAGTCCAGGTATCCGGTGCGGGCGAGGGTTTCGATCCGGTCGGACCAGGCCTGCCGGTCTTCGCCGAGTCGACGAGCGAGCGCCGAGCGGGTGTGCCGCCAGGGTTCGTCGCCGACGATGCGAAGGATGGGGAGGGCCTCCGCGGGTGTGAGCACGTTCCGTGGGCGAGCCGGGGCGAGGGCGGGTTCGGCGCCCGGGACGGCGTCGAGAAGGCCGTCCTCGAGCAGGGCTTCCGCGGCGGCGTGGAAACGGGATGGGGGGAGGCCGCGGAGTGAGGCGAAGTGGGAGAGGCGCTGGAGGTTCTGGCGTGCGGCTGAGGGGTGGCCGGCGAGGAGGGTTCGGAGCCGGGCGCGGCCGAGGCGGAACCGTCCGGTGTCGGAGACGGCGTCGAGGATGGCGCGCTCGATGGTCTCGCGATCGGGTTCGGCGCGACCGGCGTAGACGCCGAGGGCGCGGGCCTGGGGGTGGGGGTGACCGGCTCTGCGGCAGCAGTTGTCGCACGCGCGGCAGTCCATTCCGGGCGGGACGGGTTCTCCGAAGTACCGGAGGAGGGTTGCGCGGCGGCAGTCGCCGGTGGAGCTCCAGTCCGCGATGGCGGCGAGGCGGTGTTCGTCACCGGCGCGCCGTTCGCGGAGCGGGGCGAGGTCAAGGGGATCCGGGAGTGGGCGTGGCGGGAGGGCGTCGTGGGCCCGCAGCCACGCGACCGCCGCGGTCCATGTTTCGGCGGGAAGCTCGTCCGGGGTCGGAGGCTTTCCGGCGGTCAGGAGTTCCCAGGTGCGGATCAGCTGGTAGTGAGACGGGTACCGTCGCTGGAGGAACCAGGCCTGGCGGGAGTGATCGCGGCCGCTGCAGAGAAGCCAGCAGTCCGAAGGGAGTCCGTCGCGGCCGGCGCGGCCGGACTCCTGGTACCAGGCCTCGAGCGACGGGGGGAGGGTGAGGTGCACAACGGTGCGGACGTCCGGCTTGTCGATCCCCATGCCGAAGGCGACCGTGCCGACGACGACGCGCACCGCCCCCTGGATCCAGGCATCCTGGTTGCGGGTGCGGGTCTCCCGGTCCATGCCGCCGTGGTACGGGACCGAAGGGATCCCGCGCGCCGAGAGAACTCCGGCGACCGTGACGGTGTCGGCCTGTCTCCCGACGTAGACGATGCCGGAACCCTCGCGGCCGAAGAGCCGCGCGGCGCGATCGGCCCCCTGGCCGGGCTCGCAGACGGCGGCTCCCATCCACAGGTTGGGGCGGTCGAAGGAATTGACGACCACGCAGGGGGATTCCATTCCCAGGCGTGCCACGATTTCCTCGCGGACGCGCGGCGTCGCCGTCGCGGTCAGCGCGAGCATCACCGGGGCGCCGAAATGCCTCGCCCGCCCGGCCAGGTGGAGGTACTCGGGACGGAAATCGTGCCCCCAGTGCGAAATGCAGTGCGCCTCATCGACGACGAAGAGCGAGACGCGGGTCCGCCGGATCAGCTCGACGACGCCGGGGAGCGCCAGGCGCTCCGGGGCGAGGAAGAGCAGTTTCACGCGTCCGGCCGCCGCCTCGCGGAGCCTGCGCCGGGCCTCCCCCGGGTCCAGCGAGCTGTGAATCTCGACGACACCCTCGATCCCTCGGGCGCGCAGCCCATCGACCTGGTCCTTCATGAGGGCGATCAGGGGGGACACGACGACGGTCATCCCGGGGAGGAGCAGAGCCGGCAACTGATAGCACAGGGACTTCCCTCCCCCTGTCGGCAGGATCCCCAGCGCGGGGCGCCCGGACATCAGCGCCTCGACGATCGGCTGCTGTCCGGGCCGGAAGCGCGCATACCCGAACAGCCGTGTCAGTTCGGCTTCGTAGGCCATGCCCTGATCTTACCGCAGCATCCCCTCCATGTCAAGGGGTGTTCTTGATCCCCTCCACTTCTCACACAAACCCGCGCCCGACCTCACCGCGCTTCGCGCAACTCCCGGGACAGCACCCCGGCCACCCCCACCATCGCCCCGATCCCCGCATACAGGAACAGCGCCGGGGCCGGGATCAGGTCCCCCAGGATCCCGGTCAGGAACACCGAGAGCGACGTGCATCCCCGGACCGTGAGCTGCACCAGCGAAAAGGCCCGCGCCCGCAGCTCGGGCGGAATGCGCTCCTGCACCAGCGCCGTCCGCGGAACCGTGATCAGCGGAATCGTCAGCCCGTGCACGAACACCGCCGCGCACAACAGCGGGTACGACCGGATCCAGAAAAACGGAACGTAGGTCAACCCGTCGAGCAGCATCCCGACCAGGATCGTCCACCCCCGCGGCCACCGGTGCCCGAGGCGCGACACCAGAAGCGACCCGCCAAACCACCCGGCCGCCAGACACGCTTCGAATAGCGCCAGGTGCCCGGCCCCGAGCCCGAACGTGCGCCGCAGGAGCAGCGCCGAGCCGACGATCGCAGGCCCCATGATGAACAGGTTGTCGACGGCGGTCAGGCCGAGCAGAACGCGGAAGAGCGGGCGGCGGAGGACGTCTCCGATGTGGGTCGAGCCGGCCGCCGGCCGCGGCTCCTGCGCGCGAGGCGGAGGGCGGATCGCCGCGATGCACGCCGCCGACGCGAGGAAACTGAGGGCGTCGATCCCGACCAGCGCGACCATCAGTCCGATCGTGCCGCCGCCCTCTCCTCCGACCCCGAGGAAGGCCGCCGCCAGGAGCATTCCGGCGACCATCGCGACCTGGATCGAGGTCTGAAACAGCGCGTTGACGCGGAGGAGCGGCCGCCCCTCCGCGAGGTCCGGGATCAGCGCTTCCTGCGCCGGCCCGAACGCGGTGGACATCGTGAAATTCGCGAACGCCGCGGCGGCGAGCACGGGCCAGGAGAGCGCCCCGCACCACCAGAGCAGGGGAACCGCCCCCAGGATGGCGGCGCGGGCGAGATCGCTCCCGATCATGACGCGCCGCCGATCCAGCCGGTCCGCCAGCCCGCCGGCCGCGGCGCTGAACAGCAGGAACGGCAGCGTCGCCGCGAGCTGGACCAGCCCCGCGCGAGTCCCCGATGTTTCGTCCGGGCCGAGCGAGAGGGCGAGGAAAACGAGGACAGCAGAGAGAAGCGCGTCGCCGACCTGGGAGACCAGCTGCCCGGTCCAGAGAAGGCGCAGGTTCCGGTTCATGCAGAGCCGGGGCGGGACTCGATCGCTTCCCTGTAGACCTCCAGCAGCGCGCGGATTTCCGCGGCGGGGTCGTGCTCCGCCCGGGCGCGGATCGCGCCGGCGGCCCCCATCAGCGCGCGGGCGCCGGGGTCGTCCCGGAGGCGGAGAGCCGCGGCGCGGAGACCTTCGTGGCCGGTGTACAGCAGTCCCGTGGACCCCGGGCGGACGACCGCGCGATTGGCCGGGATATCGGACGCGAGGACCGGCTTTGCGGAGAGCATCGCCTCCAGGATGGCGTTGCTCAGCCCCTCATGGCGGGAGGTGTTGAGGACGACGTCGGCATCGGCGTAGGCCCCGCGCATGCGGGAGAGGGGGCGGATGTCGATGAAGCGGACCCAGGGGCGGCCCGCGGCGGCGGCGCGGACTCGCGCGGCGTACTCCGGGTCGAGTTCCGGCCCGGCCAGCACGAGGTCGACGTCGAGCCCGTCGAGCGCCTCGATCGCGTCGATCTGGCCTTTCACCTCGCGAAGTCCTGCGGGGAGCAGGAACACCGTCCTCCCATCCGGGATGGACAGGGTCTTGCGCAGGGACCACGCCGGCCCGGCGGGGAGATCCACGCCTTTGGGGACGACGCGGACGCGCGGCGCCAGGGAGGGATCGAGCGCCAGGACCGGGGCCGCCGCCCCGGCCGCGTGGACCACCAGCGCCCGCGCCGCACGGCACGCCTCGAGGATTTCGCCCCGCGTGTCCGGCCTCGCGAGATCGTCCGCGGTGTCGGTTCCCGTGAGGGAGACGACGAGGGGCTGATGCTGCCGGATCGGCCAGGCGCCGCGCCGTGCATGGAAGGCGTGCACGATCGCGGGTTCCCATGCGGACAGGATCGCGGGGACGTACGGGCCGAACGTCTCGTAGTCGACGATCCGTCCTTCGTGGCCCTCGCGCACGAGTCCGGTGAGGATCCGGCGCGCGGAGGCGGCATTGCCGGTGAAGGTCGCGTAGCTCGGGACGACAAGCGCGATATCCATCAGAGCTGGAGCCAGCTGGTGAGCGCGATTCCGCGCGAGACCAGGCCGTCCCGGAGCCGCGGGTCGAGAAGCGCTTCGAGCTCGATTTCCCGTTCGCCTGACGAGAACGGAATGGAGGAGGTGTCGGGGTACCCGGGATGGACGAGCAGTTCGGTGGTGCCGTGGGGAACGAGGTCGAGGAGGCGCAGGAGCGACCCCGCGTGGACGGCGCCGATGAGTCCGGCGCCGAGATGGGCGGCGGGCCAGATCCACCCGGCGGCGGCCCAGAGCGGCCGGGAGGCGGCGGACAGTTCGCGGAGGCGATTCAGAAACGGGGCCTTTTCCGGGCCGGCGACGACGGTGCCGTCGGGGTGTTCGAAGACGAGGCGGACCCTGCGGGCGACCGGGAGGGCAACCAGTCCGGCCGCGACGCGGGGAACGAGGTGCAGGTGCTGGTGGCCGTCCACGTGGGAAGGCTCGATTCCGGCGGCGCGCATCCGGCCGAGCTGCGCGGAGGCTTCCTCGTGGATTTCAGCGGGGTCGAGCACGCCGGCCAGGGCGCGGCGCCAGGTCTCCTCCTTGCCGTGAAACTGGCCGTCGGCGCCCGTCAGCGTGCGATACCCGCCCCCCACGGGACGGCCCTCGCTGATGTTCAGGTGCAGCCCGACCGGGAACTCGCGGATCCGGGGATCGGCGACGGCGTCGTCGAATCCCGGGAAGTTCACGAGAAGCGAGGCGTCGGTGACGACCCCGCGGCGGGCGGCCTCGAAGATCCCGCGGTTCCGGGACGAGTCGGCGCCGAGGTCGTCGGCGTTGATGATCAGGCGGCGCGTGGGAGAGACCATGGAGACGGCGGGGATTATACGCGGGCGGCTTCCGGCCGGCATCCCGCCGCGCCGGATCACGCCGCCCGCGCAGGCTGTTTCCCTCCCACCCCGCCTGCCGGGCGGAACGCTTCGATCCTCTTTGACACCCCCCTTCCCCACCGCCACAATCGCCGCCATGTCGACTGCGCGCGACGGAGGACTGAGCCGGCGGGATTTTCTCGGCGTGACCGGCGCCCTGGCCGGTTCGGGGCTTCTGGGCGGCGCGGCAGGGGGTGGGGAGCCGCCGGCGGGGCCCGCGTCGATCGGCCCGGGAGCGATCCGCGTCGGGTTGCGAGTGAACGGGGTGCCGCGCGACGCCGACTGCGATGCCCGCGCGACGCTGCTGGACGTTCTTCGCGACGGGCTCGGGCTCACGGGCGCGAAGCAGGCCTGCGACCGCGGGGAATGCGGCACGTGCACGGTCCTGCTCGACGGCCGCCCGGTGTACGCGTGCATGGTTCTGGCGCTTCAGGCGCGGAACCGTGAGGTGCGGACGATCGAAGGGCTGGCGAAGGGGGAGGTGCTGCATCCGGTGCAGCGGGCGTTCGTCGAGCACGATGCCTTCCAGTGCGGCTTCTGCACGCCGGGGCAGATCATGTCCGCGGTGGGCCTGCTGGAGCGTGCGCCGGCGGCGACGCCGGAGGACGTGGAGGCGGGGATGTGCGGGAACCTGTGCCGGTGTGCCGCGTACGTGCGGATCCGGGACGCGGTGAACGCGGTGGCGAAGGGGAAATAGCGATGCCGAAAACAAAACTTCGGATCGGGTGGCCCGGGAACTTCCGCGAGATCCAAGCCGAGATTCCCGCGGGGGATCCGCCGCCGTGGGACGCCGATTCGAAGCTGTCGGTGGTGGGGGCCCGGCTTCCCCGTGTGGAAGGGCCGGACAAGGTGACGGGGCGGGCGAAGTACACGTCGGACATGGCGCCGGCCGGAATGCTCACCGGGGGGGTGCTCCGGTCTCCGCACGCCCACGCGCGCGCGACGGCCCTGGACCTTGGGCCGGCGCGGAAACTGCCCGGGGTCAAAGCCGCGCTGGAACTCGAGCGGGAACCGCGCTATGCCGGGCAGGCCGTGGCGGCGGTGGCCGCCGAGTCGCCGCTCCAGGCCCAGGCGGCGCTCGACGCGATCGTGGTGACCTGGGAGGTCCTCCCCCACGTGACGGATCCCGAGGAGGCGCGGCGGCCGGATGCGCCGCGGGTCCTGGGAGGGCGCAACCCGAACGCCCGCGGGGGCGCGTCGGAGAACGCCGCGGACGAAGCCGCCTGCGGGCGTGCCCTCGCGGCGGCGAGCGCGTCTGTGGACCTGACCTTCCGGACGCCGGTGGTGGAGCACACCTGCCTGGAGAGTCACGGGTCCCTGGCGTCCTGGGAGGGGGATGCTCTGACGGTGTGGGACTCGACGCAGGCGGTCGCGTCGGTGCGGGACGGGCTGGCGCGGGGGCTGCAGGTGCCGGCGAACAGCGTGCGGGTCGTGAAGGAGCACATGGGGGGCGGATTCGGGTCGAAGCTGGGAATGGGGGAAACGGCGCTGATTGCGGCGCGGCTGGCGAAGGAGGCCGGGCGGCCGGTGCGGGTGTTGAACGACCGGAAGGCGGAGCAGACGACGGGGGGCAACCGGCCGTCGAGCGTGCAGCGGCTGCGGCTGGGCGCGGACAAGGCGGGGACGCTGTCGGTGATGTGGCTCGAGAGTTCGGGGACGGGAGGCGTGGGCGGGGGCGCGGGGTGTTCAGGGCCGTTCCGGACGCTGTATCGCGCCGGGGTCATGCGCGACGAGCACACCGACATCCTGACCAACGCCGGCCGGGCGCAGGCATTCCGCGCTCCCGGGCACGTGCAGGGGATGTTCGCCCTCGAGAGTGCGATCGACGCCCTCGCGATTGAGGCGGGGATCGACCCGCTGGAGTTCCGCCTCCGGAACGACGCCAGCGACCTCCGCCGCGCGGAGTACGCGGAGGGGGCCCGCCGGATCGCAACAGGGCGGAGCGTCAGGCGGGCGAGGGGACGGATGTACAGGCGCTTGCGGGATCGCTGGACGCCCCGGCGCTCGCGCCCAGGCAGCACGCCAGCGTGAGGGCCGCGAGCGTTCGGCTCTTGTGTCCGAACGCGAGGACCAGCAGGGCCATCACCGGCAGGACGCCGCACAAGACGATCGGCCAGTGCACGATCATCGCGTGCCGCGCGTTCGCGTCATTGAACAGGCTGAGCAGGTCGTTCATCGGTTGTCTCCACTCGTGGGCACGCCGCGCCGCACTCGGGGCACAGCGCGCTCACGTTTCCTCGGAGATCGTACCCGCAGGTTTCACACCTGACCGCCGGGTCGTCGGGCTCGCGGAGCGTGCGCACCATCAGCCAGACGATGGACCCGGAGACGGTGAGCCCGCCCACACCCATCGCGACGAACGTCACCGCCGCCTTCGCCCATTCCCACTTCGCCCCCGCGCCCAGCAGCGTCTGCGCGATGAACGGCGTCGCCCCGCACACCGCCAGCAGCAGCGTCAGCCCGCCCGAAACCATGAGCGCCGTCGACCCGGGGGATGGCCTGCCGCAGGGCGTCACGCGCCGCCCTGCTCTCGGCCGCTCTCCCGGGCTCGCCGGACCTCTTCCAGACGCTCCTTGAGCAGTTTCTCTGCCCCGATGCCCTCAGGCTCGTAGTAACGGCGGTCGACGCCCAGGTAATCCTGCTCCGTCACGCCGCCGATGGACGTGCGCCGGGCCGCGTCGTGCGAGTACTCGTAGCCGCGCCCGTCGCGGGCCGTGCCCACCGAGGCCACCTTGTTCCCGTCGCGGAGGAACACCGGCACGGGCACGGTGCGGCCCTCGCGCACGTCCTCCAGCGCCGCGTCGATCGCCGAATAGCTCGCGTTGCTCTTGGGCGCGAGCGCCAGGTACACGGCGCACTGCGCCAGCGTGATGCGGCACTCGGGCATCCCCAGCCGCTCCGACAGGCTCCACGCCGCCTCCGCCACCATGATCGCCCGCGGGTCGGCGTTGCCGATGTCCTCGCTCGCCAGGATCGCCAGCCGGCGCGCGATGAAACGCGGGTCCTCGCCCGCTTCGAGCATCTTGGCGATCCAGTACAGCGCCGCGTCCGGGTCGCTGCCGCGCACGCTCTTGATCATCGCGCTGATGGTGTCGTAGTGCTCGTCGCCGTCCCCCGAGTACACGATCGCCTTCCGCTGGATCGACTGCTCCGCCGCGGCGAGGTCGATGAGGACCGTTCCGGGTGGCGCCGCTCCGGGTGGCACCGGTCTCTGACCGGTGCCGACGGTTGATTCCATGTCGTCAGAGGCGCCACGCAGCGAACCACCTGCGGCACCCGCCGACACGGGTCGGAGACCCGAGCCACCCGGGCCCGAGTCGCCCACCGCCGACAGCACCGCGACCTCCAGCGCCGTCAGCGCCCGCCGCGCATCGCCTTCCGAGAGTTTCGCCCAATGAGCGACCGCCTCGTCCGTGACGGCCAAGTTCAGCCCGCCATAGCCGCGATCCTTGTCCGCGATCGCGCGCCGGACGACCGCCTCGACGTCGGCCTCGCTCAAAGGCTCAAGGCGAAACACGGTGCTCCGGCTCACCAGCGCGCTGTTGACCGCGAACAGCGGGTTCTCCGTCGTCGCGCCGATCAAGGTCACCCGACCGCGTTCCACGTCTTCCAGCAGCACGTCCTGCTGGCTCTTGCTGAAGCGGTGGATCTCGTCGAGGAACAGGATCGTCCGGTCGCGCCCGCCCGAGTTCTCCAGCCGCCGCACCGCGTCGTCGATCACCTCACGGATCCGCTTCACGCTCACGTTCGCGGCGTTCTCACGCACGAAGTGCCGCTTGAGGTGCAGCGCGATCACCTCCGCCAGCGTCGTCTTGCCCGTCCCGGGCGGCCCGTGCAGGATGATCGACGTCAGCGCCCCCGCGTCGAGCATCCGGCGCAGCAAGGGGCGGCGATCCTGAGCGTCCGGGCTTCTTTCCCGCTTGATGCCTCGATGCCCCGATGCCGGAACGCCTTCCCCCCCGCCTCCTCCCCCGCCTTCCCCAAGGATGTGCCGTTGCCCCTCGATCTCGTCGAGGTTCCGCGGGCGCATGCGGACCGCCAGCGGCTCCACCGCCTTGGTCCCGAGGGCGCGCTGGCCCGACCACAGGTCGCTCACACCCAACTCTAGAAGCGCCGGGATTCAGCGCCGCCGGCGCACGCCCAGCAGCCCGCCGAGCGCCAGCATCCCCGCCGCGCCGGGCGTCGGGACCGCCAAGAACGACACCTCGCTCAGGAACACCCACTGCGCCGTCCCGTCGTTCAGCGTGATCTCGACGGTGTCGGTGGCGGCGTTGAGCGGGATGATGAACGACAAGGGAGCGCCGGAAGCCCCGTCCGTCAGGGGGACGTTGGACAGCACGCCGTTCACGCGCACGTCCACCGAGCCGGGCGTGGAAACCCCGCCAAACCCGTTGGAGTCGTCCACGAACAGCGTGAAGGACTCGAAGTCGTACGCCTGCTCGAAGTTGAAGGTGATCGTCGGCGTGATGTCGTTCCAGCCGACATACAGCCCGGGCGTGACGTTCCAGTTCTCCGTCGCGACCACGCCGTCGGTGAGGTCCCCAAGGCCGCCGGAGAGCGGGGAGCCGCTCTGGGTCGTATTGCCGGACCCGTTGTACGAGTCGTCCCAGTAGGTGAACGTCCCGGTCTCGCCGTTGAGCATGTTGTACGACGAGGGGAACACCAGCGCGCCGCCCGAAGCGGCGCCGCTCAAGCAAAGCGAAACAAACAGGCCCACGCCAACGCACGTCTTCATGGCTCACTCCTCTTGTACCGTTCTCTCCCCGCCGATCGCGGGCTGTGCGAGGAAGAGATTACCACGGGAATAGGCCGATACAAACGTGTGAGCGGACGCCGTGACCGCGCTCGGAGTGTCAGGCGGCTGAGAATCGCCACGCCCGATAACCGGCCTTCTCGCAGCCCGCCAACAATCAGCCTTCTCCGATGTTCGTCGCCCAAGCCCATTCCTTCGCTCAGCAGGCCCGACTGGCGATCACCCTCGCCTGGGTCGCGGGCTACACCAACGTGCTGACGCTGCTCACCTGCGGCTGGGGCACGTCGCACATGACGGGCATCACCTCGAACCTGGGGCGCGACGCCGCGGAAGGCAAGTGGGACTTGGGCCTTTTCGCGCTGTGGGTATTGCTGGCGTTCCTCGTCGGGGCGGCGATCTCCGGTTTCTGCACCGAGCTGGGGCGGCGCCGCGGTTGGGAATCCATCTACGTCCTGCCCATGGCGGTCGAGACCTCCCTGCTCGCGGTGTTCGCCGTCGGCGTCGAGTTGCACGCCCGCGGCAAGTTCGAGACCGGCGCGGGTCTGTGGTGGATGACCGCCGTCGCCGCTGCCGCGATGGGCCTGCAGAACGCCACCATCACTCGCATCTCCAGCGGCGTCGTCCGCACCACCCACGTCACCGGCGTACTCACCGATCTTGGCATGGAAGCGGTGCAGTTCCTGTGGTGGCTCCGCGACAAGGCCCGCGGGCGGCTCGACCGCGAGGCGGCCCACGCGCTGATCCACAGCGTCCCCACGCACCCGACGGCCCGCCGACTGGCGCTGCTCGCATCGATCGTGGGCTCGTTCGGCCTCGGCGCCGCGCTGGGCACCCTCGCCTACGACCACCTGCCGAGGCTCTCGATGTTCCCGCCGGTGCTGTTCCTGATGTGGATCATCTACCAGGACGTGTCCGCGCCCATCGCCGAGATCGAGCCCTCGACCCTCGTGGGCGAGTCCGGCCTGGGGCTGCCCGAGTCGCTGGCGATCTACCACCTTCGCCACGTGGCCAGCAGCCCGACGCGCACGCACCGCATGCCCAACCTGCTCGACTGGAGCGAGCGCCTGCCGCCAACGGCCCGGGTGGTCATCCTCGACCTGGCGGGCGTGGAGCAACTCGACGCCAACGCGGCCCTCGAACTCCGCGCCCTGCTCGCCCGCTTCGGCGCGCAGCGGCGCCGCCTGCTCATCGCGGGGATCTCACCGGAGAAAGTCCAGTCCCTGCGCCGCTCCGGCGCGGGCGAGTTCCTCGCGCCCTCGAACACCTGCCCCGACCTCGACCTCGCGATCGCCATCGGGCTGAACCTGCTCGCCGAACTCGCGCACGACAGCCGCGCCCGCACCGCATGAAGGCGTGATCGCCGCCAGGCACCGCCTGAAACTCACCGATCACTCATTCAACGCAACGCGTCCGGTCAGCGCCGGGCCTTCTTCCAGCCGCCGCCCGACTGCTTGGCGGGGCCTTGTCCGGCGCGTCGGAAAGGACCACCACATCATCGCTCCAGTCGTAGGCATTGGTCCTTTCGAGGATCGCAGCCAGCTCGTCGGAGGCCTTCAGGTGTTGCACATAGGGACTGTCTGCCGCCGCCGCGCGATGCGCGTCAAAGGCCGCGCGCAGGGTGTCGAGCCCACCGTCGAGCGGTTGCGAGCGCGCCAATACGCCCACACGCACGGCCACCGGGCTGTTCCAGTAGCGGTCGAACGCCGCCGCGACGTCGCCCACGGCCTTGCCGGCAAGCACCAGGTCCAGGTCGCTGAAATTGGTCTCTTCGGCTGCGCCGAAGTACTCGTCGCCGATGTTGCGCCCGCCGACGATGGCCACCCGGCCGTCGGCGATCCA
>JABWAY010000042.1 GCA_013360825.1 Candidatus Brocadiia bacterium
CAGCGTCATCGCCGCCAGCCACACGCCGTAACCGACCGAGGTCGCCAGCACCTGCGGCCACATGTGGCCGTGCCGACGGTCCGCGATCTCCATCGACCAGTGCATCGACAGCAGGAACGCGGCCGTCGCGAGCGCCAGCGCGCCCAGGTCGAACACGATCCGCGCGGCGGGGCGCGGTCGGCGCGGGTAGATCCAGTACAGCGCGCCGAGGATCAGGAACCACGGCAGGAACAGAATCAGGGCGAGGTTGAGTTCGACGGTGGGGTGCATGGTGTGCGGTCTCTCAGCCGGTCTTGCTTTGCGCGCGTTCGTCTTCGGCGCGCTTGAGCGCATCCAGCGCGGCGCCCGCTTCCGCTGTCTGCGCTGCGATCGAGGCCACGGCGGCCGACAGCGCAGCGCCGCCTTCCTGCCTGAAGCGCGCGACCCAGGCGCCGGCGTCCTTCGGGTTCTCGAAGCCGATGCTCTGCAACAGCACGACGTCGCCGTCGGCCAGCTTGAAATAGAACTTCCCGTCCTTTTCGCGATACTGCTTCAGCTGCGGCAGCGCGGCGGCTTGTTCCTTCTCCACCTTCGGCGCATCGCCGGCCTTCGACAGATCGCGCAGTCCTACCGCTTCGCGCAGCGTGCGCAGCAGCGGGGTGGCGTGGCGTTCGCGCAGCGCGACGGCGTTGTCGCGCAGTTGTTCCTCGATGATCGCGGGTTTCGCCATCAGATCGTTGTAGCGTTCGCGCAGCGGCGCGACTTCCCGGTCGATGCGGTCGAACAGCGTCTGCTTCGCATCGCCCCAGCCGATGCCGTCGGCGAAAGCGGCGCGCATCGCCGCGGTTTCCTCGGCGCTCGCGAACGCCTGATAGAGCTGGAACAGCGCCGATCCTTCGGTGTCCTTCGCTTCGCCGGGCGCGCGCGAATCGGTGACGATCGAGAAGATCAGCTTCTTCAGCTGCTCACGCGGGGCGAACAGCGGGATGGTGTTGTCGTAGCTCTTCGACATCTTGCGGCCGTCGAGGCCGGGCAGGGTGGCGACGTGTTCCTCGATCGCAGCTTCCGGCAGCGTGAAGAAGGTCTTGCCGACCGGCTCGCCATACAGATGGTTGAAGCGCTGCGCGAAATCGCGCGCCATCTCGATGTGCTGGATCTGGTCGCGCCCCACCGGCACCTTGTGCGCGTTGAAGATCAGGATGTCCGCGGCCATCAGCACCGGGTACGCGAACAGCCCGTGGTCCGGGGCAAATCCCTTCGCCATCTTGTCTTTGTACGAGACGCACCGCTCCAGGAGCCCCATCGGCGTCACGGTCGACAGGATCCAGGCCAGCTCGCAGACTTCCGGCAGATCCGACTGCCGGTAGAACGCGCACCCGCCGGGATCGAGCCCGAGCGCCAGGTAGTCCTTTGCCAGCCCCAGCGAGTACTCCGCGAGCTTCTTCGGCTCCCGGATCGTCGTCAGCGCATGGTAGTCCGCGATGAAGATGAACGCGTCGGACCGCTTCGACAGCTCGATGTTCTGCCGCATCGCGCCGAAGTAATTCCCGATGTGCGGCCGGCCGCTCGGCTGGACCCCGGAAAGGATCCGGAGCGGGCGTGCGGCGGCGTGAGTTCCCTGATCACCCACCTCAGCGGACCTCCACGATGCCGAGTTCGGCGACCTTTCCGTCCACGACCGTGGCCGTGACCTCCCGGAACCCCTCCTCACGACTCCCGATGACGAGGGTCCATTTCCCGGGGGGGAGACGGTCGATCTGAAAGCGTCCGTCGGCATCGGCGCGGACGACGTTGGAAAAGCGGTCGAGGGGGTCGCTGCCGCGGCCGGGGATGGGCATCCAGATCTGCGCGCCGGAGAGGGGCTTCTGGGCGGCGCGCGCCTCGCCGCGGACCGCGCCGCCGGAGCCCAGCCGAGCGAGGAACCGCGAGTCGCCGTCGACCTCCACGGTCATCCGGGCCGCGCCGTTCCCGCCGATCACGAGCAGGTCGTAGACTCCGCCTTTCATCGGGTTCCCCACCGTCGTCCCCTGCGAGGGAACGCCGCTCCACGCGACTTTTCCGTTCGCGTCGAGGAAGACGTAATTGAACGACGCCTGGCTGCGCCCGAGCGGGTCCACGACGGAAAGGGAGGCGACGCCGGCCGAGCTGCCCCCGGCACAGCCGGAGGCGGCGAGGGCGGCCGCGAACGCGAGGAGGATTCTCATGCCGGGATTCTCCGGGATCGGCGGAGGGTTGCAAGGGCCGTTGTGCGGATGAGGGGCCGATTCCGTCCGCCGGGGCATAGAATCCCCCCGTGCGCACCCTCCTCGCCCGCCTCAGGGCCGCGTTTATCACGGCCCCCGAGCCGCCGCGGGGAGCGGCCGTCGGGTGGCTCTGCCTCCTCTCGGCGTACTTCCTGTACCGGGCCGTCGTCCGCGAGCCTCTCGAGATCTGGGAGCGCGGCGTGTTCGTCCTCTGCGCCGCGATGATCCCCTCCCCCGGCTGGCTCCGCCGGCTGGGAGCAGGCATCGCGCTCATCTGGTTCTACCTGACCGACCGCCTCCTCCATGCCCCGTTCAGCGCGGCGAATCATGAGTGGCTGGAAGCGTTCCTCCTGGCGCTTCTCGCGGTCTCGCCGTCCGGGTACGGCGGGCTGCGGCGGATCTTCATGGCCGCCGCGGTCATCCTGATCGGGTGGACCGGGGTCCAGAAACTGGCGAACGGGTACTACCTCTACGGGGACTTCTTCACCGTCTCCATCGCCCAGCCGTCGCAGAAGTTCGCGGCCCCGGTTCTGCCGAGGCTGTCCGAGTCCCGGAGGGCGGAGTACGCGGCGTTTCACAAGGCCTATCGGGCCCACATCGACGCCGCCGTCCCCGGTGTGCTCGACCTGCCGCTTCCGCGCGACCCCGCCGTGGTCTGGCTGTCGCGGGCGGCCTGCTGGGCGACCCTCCTGGCGGAACTGGCGGGCCCGGTCCTGCTGATCCCGCGGCGGACCCGGAGGGTGACGGCTGCCCTGCTGGTCGTGTTCTTCCTCGGAGTGGAAGCGGTCGCGCACGAGTGGGTTTTCGGGGCGCTGACGGCGCTCTTTCTCATCCTCTTCCTGGCCCCGCGCCCGGGCGGGCCGCCTGGGGAGGCCGGGGCGCGGCCGCGGGAGGCGGCCTTCGCGGCCTGTTCCGCCGCGCTCCTGGGCGTGCTCGCCGTCTGGCCGGCGGTGCAGATGGCCCTGGTACGGAGGACCGGGCTCTCCCCGTGGAAGCTTGCGGGGTTTGGGATGTACTCGGTTCCCGCCCGGTTCGGCGGTGTCGTGGTCGAGACGCGGGGGCCGGGTGAGACGGAGTGGGCGTTGCGGCCGCCGCGGGACCCCCGGGAGGAACGTTTCTATTCCAGCAGGAGCTATGTCCTGCGGCACGCGCCATTCCTGCGTCCTGCGGCCGGGGATCTCGCGGAGCTGGCGTTCCGCGAGCCGGAGGAACTCCGCCCTGCCGAGGTCCGGGTCCGGTCCCTGGCGATGATCTACGACCGTCCGACCGGGCGATTCCGGCTCGTCGAACGGGCGTTCCTGTTTCCCTGAGCCCCGACGGGCGGCCCTGCAAAAAAAAAGCGGGAGCGGGTCCGATGGACCCGCCCCCGCGGCAGATTCCGCGTTACCAGCCTTCCCCGCCGCCCTCCTCCGCCTTCCGGTAGTGCCCCGCGTACTTTTCGAAGTCCGCGGTCTTCACGTAGCGGGACGGGACCTGGGTCTCCAGATACTTGAGGAACGCGTCCGCCTTCACCGGCTTGCCGCCTTCCGTGATCATGTTTCCGCGCAGGTCGATCGGCTTGAAGACGTACTCGTCCAGTCCCCGGCGGCGGAAGAACGTCATCGCGGGCATGTGGAGGATCTCGTCGGGCTTGACGCTCGCGACCTTGTCCCCCGTCGACGTGATCTCCTGCACGGCCTCACGGCATTCCAGCGGGCTCATCTTGGGATTGCGCGTCTGGAGGACGCCGATGTTCGCGTGCTGGACGATCTGGCTGACCTCCTCGTAGTACTCCTTCTGCGCCTGGCCGTTGGTCTTGTCCTTGAACCCGAACTCCACCGCCGTCGTGCCGCCCTTCTCGTTCCCGAACATCTCCAGCCCGCGCGGAACCCAGATGTTCAGCACCTTCTGGATCTCCGGCATCGTCCAGCGGCCGCGCCCCTCGCACGCCTCGATCGAGTACTCGCGCAGGAACCGCTTTCCCGTCCCGAGATGGAACCCCTCCTCGGAGAACATCGGTCCCATCGACCGGGCCATCGGGGCGTAGGCGAACACCTTCTGCATGTCGAGCTGGTACTTGCCGACAAGGTCGATGACCGCGCCGAAGATGATGTTGTCGATGAAGTCCGTGAATTCGATGTTGAAGGCGTCCAGGACGTGCTCGCCGGTCTTCATGGCGAGGAGTTCGTCCATGGTCTCCGCCGCGACATCGCCCATGCCGAGTTTCCGCCAGGTGGAATCGTGGTCGAGGACCCAGAACATCTGGTACGCGTGCCTGAGTTCCTCTGCCATGATCCGCATCACGCAGTACTTCGCCTCGTCGCCGGTGGCCGTCTCCAGCGAGACTCTGTGCTGCTGCACGGAACCGAATTCGGTCGAGCACTGGGCCTTGATGATGTCGCGGGCGGAGAAGAACATGTTCCCGGACATCGCGCCCGCCTTCTCGAACTTCTGCTGCCCCGCGAATTTCCCGTACTCGATGAGGTCGGTCTTGAGTTTCGCCACCTTCGCGATGAGGGCGAACTTCGGCTGGCTGCCGAAATACGTCACCCAGTTCTCCTCCAGCATGTGGAGTTCGGGGAAGTTCTTCTTCTGCCATTCGACGATGGCGGAGTGGTAACGCTGTTTCAGGGTATCGGCGACGAACGCGGCCATGTGGGTCAGCCTCCGCGAATGTGGGGGAGAATCAATCCGAGGGGGTATTCTGCCGCATTTGCTGCGAAAGATTCAACGTCAAACTTCTGAAGTTGAGACTCAGTCTCATTTCTGCTGGCCCGGACAACCCCTTCAAACCCTTCAAAACCCCCGACACACCCCCGCCCGCCCTTGACGCCCCCGCCCGCCGCACTACTCTGACCGCATGACCGTCGACACCATCCTCGCACGGGCCCGCGACGGCGCACGCCTCTCCCCCGAAGACGCCCTCACGCTCTACCGGGAGGGCGAATTCATCCGCCTCGGCGCCGCCGCCCACGCCGCGCGCGCCCGGCGCACCGACCCCGGAACCGTCACCTACCTGGTCGACCGCAACATCAACTACACCAACGTCTGCATCACGGACTGCCTGTTCTGCGCCTTCTATCGCCCCCCGGGACACCCGGAGGCCTATGTCCTCAGCCGCGGGGAACTTGCCGTCAAGATGGACGAACTCCGGGCCGAGGGAGGAACCCGCGTCCTCCTCCAGGGCGGACATCACCCCGACCTCCGCCTCTCCTGGTACGAAGACCTCCTCCGGTGGATGCGCGACCGCTGGCCGGACATCGAAGCCGACGCATTCTCCCCGAGCGAGGTCACCCATTTCGCCGCGGTCGAGGGGATCCCCGTCGCCGACGTGCTCCGCCGCCTCGCGGACGCCGGACTCGCCGGGCTCCCGGGCGGCGGCGCCGAGATCCTCGACGACGACGTCCGCGATGAGATTTCCCCGAAGAAACTCCGCACCGCAGGGTGGCTCGAGGCCATGCGCCTCGCCCACGCCCTCGGACTCGCCACCACCGCCTCCATGGTCATCGGCTTCGGCGAGACCTGGGAACAGCGCGTCCGCCACCTCCAGCGCCTCCGCGACCTCCAGGACGAATCGATCGCCCGCCACGGCCGCGGATTCACAGCCTTCGTCTCCTGGACCGCCCAGCTCGATACCGTCCCGATGAGCGGCCTCGTGCGGCGAAAAGGCCTGCGCCCCGCCGGGGCTCAGGAGTACCTGCGCAACATCGCCGTCGCCCGCCTGTTCCTCGACAATTTCGACCACCACGGCGCCTCCTGGCCCACGCAGGGAGTCGCCATCGCCCAGGTCGCACTCCACGCCGGATGCGACGACTACGGCTCCACGATGATGGAAGAGAACGTCGTCTCCCAGGCCGGGAACGCCACGCTCTGCGCCATCCTCTCCGAAGAAATGCAGATCCAGATCCGCGAGGCGGGGTTCGTGCCGGCCCAGCGGGATACCCGGTACAACATCCTGCGGCGATTTGAAGGCGTCCCGGCAGTCTGAACGGGAACTTTCGGAGACCGCGGGCGTCCAAGGGGGGATGAAGCGCCTTCTGCCCCTGCTCCTGACCGCCATCGCCGCCGCCTGCGCGCCGCTTCCGCCGCAGCACACCCCGGTGGCCCCCTCCCCCCGGCTCTACGTCCACATTCTCTATGTGGACCCCGCGGGAGAGGTCTTCCGGTACGACCGCCTGGCGACCGCGCGGGAGCAGCGGAATTTCTGCGAGGTCCGGACGGAGCGGCACGAGACGTTCACGCGCTATGCCTTCACGCTCCACCGGGAGGACCCGGACCGGCTCTGGACCTCCTTGTGAATCGAGGGACACACCTGCAGCCTCGGTCCGAGGCGGACGGTGATGGTCGAAGACGCCGTCAACTGGGTCCACACCTACACCGTCAGCGACACCGAAACGCTCCGGAAAATCCACCTCTTCATGTGGCCGGAGGTCTACGACGGAAACCGGGAGACCCGGTCGGACGCATTTTCGACCCAGGACCTGCCGGCGGAGGAAGGGCGGCCGATCGTGGCGCGCCTGCTGGAGATGGCGCGGCGACAGGCCGCGGAATCCGCAAACCCGGCCGTCCGGGAGGCCGCGGCCGACGCCGCGGCCCGCCTGGGCGCCCTCACGAGGACCCATCCATGAAGATCGTCACAACCGCCCTGCTCGCTGCCGCCGCCGCCGCCGCAGCGCTCGCCCCCACGCTGTCCACGCACGCCATGTGCCCGCCGTTCACCCGCCCGGAACAGATCGTCGACGTCGACGGCGACCAGCGCGTCTTCATCTACCACCGCAACGGCGTCCAGGACCTCGTGCTGCAGACTTCCGTCAAAGGCTCCGGTTCGGACTTCGGCATGCTCCTCCCGCTTCCGTCCGTGCCCGACATCCGCAAGGTCGAATTCGCGTTCTTCGACGAGCTTCACCAGATGACGCGGACCCGGGACGTCGCCTGGAAGGCGCAGGCCGAGGGGCTGGGGGCCGGGAGGATGATGGACGACAACGTGGGTCTGGAGCGGGTGGAAGTCCTCAAGAACGAACTGGTCGGGCCGTTCGAGACGGTGGTGCTGAAGGCGAAGAAGATGGACGCCCTGATCGACTGGCTGAAGGAGAACCACTACCAGGTGCACGAGTCCGACCGCACGCTGATGAAGCACTACCTGGACCTGGACTGGTTTTTCGTGGCGGTCAAGATGTCGCCGCAGGCGCAGGGGAAGCCGTGGGACGGGCGCGCCCAGCCGGTCGGATTCCGGTTCCCGACGAAGGACATCGTCCTGCCGACGCGGATGGCGTCGCGCGTCCCCAACGGGATGGCGTTCACCATCTATGTCCTGACGAATTCCCGGGTCAGCCTCCCCGGGTTCACGAACCAGACCACTTCCCTCGCCCGCCCGGTCAGCGGAGAGGAACTCCGGTCGTTCGCGAACATCCTGTCCGTCATGGAAAAGGACGTCCTCCTCTCGCCGGACGGCGCGATCGAGAAGCTCGCGGAGGCCCAGAAGGCGCTGGACCCCCGCCAGCACGCCGACTTCATGAACAACCGCTTCCGCGGCCTGTTCCTGTCCAAGTTCAACGGGTTCTTCCCGAAGGAGAAGCTCGCCGAGCGGGACGTGGTCTTCCAGCGCGAAAACGTGCTGGATGAAGCGACGGTCGCCCGCCTGCTCGAGGCCCTCACTCAGCCTGCAGCCCAGGCGGGCGTCGCCCGCCAGCTGCTGGAGGCGGGCGGCTCCGAACAGCTCCCGGCAGTCTCCAAAGGCCTCCAGCACGCCGACTACCGCGTGCGCCGGGCCACGGCGGAGATCCTCGGGGTCATCTCGGACGCCCGCAGCGCGAGCACGCTCATCGAGGCCCTCAAGTCGGAGACCGACGACTTCGTCCGGAGCGGCGTGAACCGCGCGCTCCAGGCGATGAGCGGGCAGGGGTTCAAGAGCCACCAGACGGAGAAATGGGAGGAGTGGGCCCGGTCCCTGAAATAGCCGTCAGCCGCGCGGCCCCTGCGCGGGCGGCCGCCCGGCGTCCAGCGCGCGCCTGATCCGCGTCTCCAGCCGCCCCGGCGGCTCGGGTTTCACCACGCGCGACCGGACCGTGTCCCGGGTCCGCCGCGCGGAGTCCACCCACTGCCGGCACTGCGCACAGTACTTGAGATGCTCCTCGACCCGCAGCTTCCCCGCCCCGCTCAGCTCCCCGTCGATCAGCGCGTCCGCCGCCCTCCGGATCTCGACGCAGTTCACCTGGCCTCCTTTTTCTCCCCGCCGTAACCCTGCCGCCGCGCATAGTCCCACAGCAACTCCCGCATCTTCTGCCTCGCATGATGCAGCCTCGACATCACCGTCCCCATCGGGATCCCCAGAATCCGCGCGATGTCCCGGTACCGGAACTCCTCCACATCCGCCAGCAGCAGGACCAGCCGCTGGGGGGCGGGAAGGGCATGCAGGGCACGGAGGACGTCGTCTCCCACGCAGGCGTCGAGCGCGCCCGGGTTCTCCAGCAGGGACGGCGCCTCCTGCCGCGCCTCGGGCTCCATCCCCTGCCCCTCCAGATCCGCCGATTTCGGCCCCCGCGCCCGCTTCCGGCAGACATCCACCCAGGTGTTCACCAGGATGCGCCAGATCCAGGCCCGGAAGTTCGTCCCCGCTCTCCACCTCCCGAAACTCCGGAAAGCCTTGAGATACGTCTCCTGGACCAGATCCTCCGCGTCCTTCGCGTTCCGGCTCAGACGCAGCGCCGCAAAATAGAGATCCTGCATGTGCGGCAGCGCCTCCTTCTCGAACGCCCGGCGGCGCCGGGTGTCCTGCGGCTGCGGGGACTCAGGCATCGTCGAATCCTGCCGGCGGCGGCTAAGACGCAGGGCGGGGCGCCGAAGCGCCCCGCCGGCGAGTCGGTTCGCTTACTTTCTCTTCTCCACCCGCTCCTCGACGTCCTTCAGGTAGGTTCCGAGGAACTTCACGCGGGCCGTCAGCGCCTCCTTTTCGGCCCCGTTGGCCGCGTCGAGCAGATCCTTCGCGTCCTCCAGCGCCGCGGCGATGTCCTCGCCCAGCTGCAGGTCCTGCGCCTCGAGCAGTTCGTCGAGCCGGGCCTGCGGCACCGTTTCGACCGCTCCGCTGAAGTAGAGGATCAGCCGGTCCCCCGTGGAAAGGGCCTCGGCATCGATCGCCATCACGAAGTCCATCCCCGTCGAGTCTCCCTTCACGGGATGGAACCATTCGTAGCGCCCGTCCGTCCCGTCGGACTTCTTCAGCGCGGCGGGCTGGATCAGCTTCGCGTCCACGAGCTGCTCGAGGGTCTGCGGGTACTCCATGGCGGCGTTCTGAGACTGGTAGCCCATCGCCGCGACCGAGAGCATTCTCAGGTCGTTCAGGCGCTGGGTCCGCTTGGCCCCTTCCTGGGCCTCGCGGAGCGCCGGGAGCGCGCTCTTGATCGCCGAGGCGGTCAGCTCGCTGTCCAGTTCGGCGCCCGAGAGCATGGTGATCTCGTCGGGTTTCTCCACCGTCACCGACGCCACGCCCATTTCACCCTTCACCTTCTCGAGAATCGCCGGGTCGAGTTCCCGGGTCGCCGCCCCGACCGTCCGGAGGAGGGACATGTAGTTGTAGTAGACCAGCTTGGAGTTCACGGCGGGGAGCTTCTTCATCGCCGCCTTGAAGTACTTGTCGTTCTCGAGGACGTCGCCCTTTTTCCAGGCCTCGACCACGGCCTTCTGGACCTCCGCGTCGAACGTGAGGACGAAGATCCTCTCGTTGAGAATCGTGTATCCGAACGGAACGTCTCCGCCGACGACGTTCCAGCAGGTGACGCCGGCGATTTCGACGCTCTCCCATGCGCCGCCCCCGGAGATCCCGCGGATGGCTTCCCCCTCCTTCAGGGCGTCGATCACCGCCTTCGCCTTGGCGGGGTCCTTGACCTCGGCGAAGACGATCTGGGAGCGCTCGTCGAACCGCGCGCCTTCACCGACGTAGCCGGCCCACCCGATCTCGTCTCCGAGCACCCCGGCGATCTCCGCGATCGAAATCCCGAGTTCCTGCTCCGCCTCGGCCAGCCCGTTCTCGAAGGCCTCGGCGTCCCGGCCCTTCGGGTCGGCGAACAGTTTCACCTTCGCATTGATGAACGTCCTCAGGCTCTCCCAGGTCTTGAGCGGATCGTTGACCGTGAGGACGACCGTCGCGACCGACCGGGCAGGGACGACGGCGAGGATGTCCTTGCGCGCCGGCTCCTGGCGCAGAATGGACCAGAGTTCGTTGGCCGGATCGAGGTAGAGCGACGCCCCGCTGTGGGAATAGCGTCCGTCGAGGCCGCCCCACATCACCGCCGCCCGCAGGGTCGACTGCCCGACAACGGCGTCCACCTGCTGGTACTGGCTCAGGTCGTCCCGGTCCAGGGAGGCTTCCACCCCCTCGAACACCTTCTTCAGATTGACGAACCCCATCGCCATCGCATCCTTGCCGGCCGCCTTCGAAGCCCGCAGGAACTCCGGGTTCGCGGTGATCGCGCCCCCCGGGTACGGCACGCCCTCGGACGCATCGATCATCTTCTCGAGCGTCGCACGGACATTCGTGAAGAACAGGCAGTCCGCCACCGACGCGACGTGGACGTTCGCGACCGTCTTCGCGTCGGGATCCCGGCCGAGACCCGTGTCGATGATCCACGTCTTCCGGTTCCGGTACTCCGCGCCCGGCTGCACGAACTTCTTGAGATCCCCGTCGAGCAGCCCCGCGTAGTAGCCCTTCGTCTTCGACTTGAGGATGATCACCGCATCCACATCCGGCCGCTCACTCTCCCACCCCGGGCCGTTCCCCATCGCCCGCTCGAATTTCTCGATCCTGAAGTCCAGGAGGGCAAAGTGCGCCCGGTCGACCTCCTGGAGCAGCCTGCTGACGTCGGTCCCGGCCTCGCGGGACGCCAGCGCCGTGAACTCGGTCCAGACCTCATCCAGCGCCTTCTCGGCCTCCCTGCGCTCGGCCTCCGGGAGGCCCCCGAGCAGGAGCTCTCGCCAGTTGGCATCGGGCGAAGGACCGCCTTCGAAGTACAGCCAGGCATCCCCCGGGATGCAGTTCCGGGCATCCAGCGTCTCGGGCTCGGCCTTGACCCGCAGGCCGAGCAGGGCCACGGACAGGACGCCGCCGAACGCGGCGGCGGTGACGAAGCGACGGGACATGTTCCCCTCCAGAATTCGTACGTGAACGGGCCATCGTAGTGGCCTGCCGGCTTCGGTCAAGGCCCAACCGCAGTCTCGCGCGGGCGCGCCCGGAAAGGGGTTGACGCAGGGTGCCGGAGGGCTGTAGAAGCGTAAGTCTACTGAGGGAGGATCCCGTGAAGACGACACTGGCCGCCGCGCTGTTCGCCGTGCTGATCGCCTGCCCCGCCGCCGCCCAGGATGCACCGTCCCCGGACGCGGAAAAGCGGGCGGCGGAACTGATCCGGAAGCTGGGCAGCGACGACTGGGACGAGCGCGCGGAGGCGGAGCGCGCCCTGGGAGAGATGGGCCAGCCCGCCGTCGGCCCCCTGAAGCAGGCGATGGAGACCGCCGACGATCCCGAGGTCAGGGTCCGCGCAAAGCGGCTCCTCCAGAAGCTCGGTTCGCTCGAGACGCCCAGCGAACTCGACGCCGGGCAGTTCGAGGAGCTCTGCGAGATCCTCCGGAGCCAGGACGGGGTCTCGTGGTACTCGGCTCGCCAGGCCAAGCCCTACTTCTACATGTACCCCCTCTACGAACGCCCGGAGTTCGCGGAGGCCGTCAAGAACCCCAAGTTCGCCCCG
Organism: Candidatus Brocadiia bacterium; assembly: GCA_013360825.1. Lineage (GTDB taxonomy): Bacteria > Planctomycetota > MHYJ01 > WSZJ01 > WSZJ01 > WSZJ01. The sequence goes on from JABWAY010000042.1 coordinate 11,936, forward strand.
ACGCTCGCGAAGGCGCTCTCCGACGACAGCAGCAATCTCAAGCGGAACGCCACCTTCCTGCTCGGCGAGATGGGGAACAAGTCCGTGGCCCCGGCCATCGCGGCGCTTCTCACCGACGAGGAGGGGCTCACGCGGGCCGTCGCGCTCCACGCCCTGGGCAAGCTGGACGACCAGACGCAGGTGCGCGCCGTCATCGCCTGTCTCAAGGACACCGAGGAGGTCGTGCGGGTGGCGGGCACCGCGGCCCTGGAGGGAATGGTCACGGCCGAGTCGATCGAGCCGCTCATCGCCGCCTTGAAGGACGAAAGCCCCAATGTCCGGTTCAACGCCTACTTCTCCCTCTGCAGCCTCACCGGCCAGCGCTTCCGCTTCAACGCATGGAGCGACGCGGCCGTCCGCGCCTCGGGGATCCGGACGATCGAGGAGTGGTGGGTCCGGAACCGGGAGGGTTTCAAGCCGCTCCCGCCGAAGAAGGCGGAGAAGCCGCCGGACGAGAGCGTCCCCCCGCCGGTCCGCGTCCGCTGAGTCGATGAGCGAAATCGACGCCGGCTCCCTCGAAGGGCTCCAGTTCCATTCGTCCTCCACCTATCACTTCGTCCACGAAATCGGCCGGGGCGGGATGGGGATCGTGTATCTCGCGGAGAAGGACTGCGAGGGGGTGACGGACTACGTCGTGCTGAAGACGATCCGTCAGCTGTCGAAGGAGCAGGAGGACCGGCTCAAGCACGAGGCGAACATCGCGGCGGGGCTGCGGCACGAGAACATCGTGAAGACCTACGGGCTGGAGTCGATCCCGTACATGGAACTGCCGGAAAAGATCCGGGAGGCGCTGGACAACCTGAGCTTCGACTCGGCGAAGGCGGCGCAGCGCGTGAGCATCCCCTCGTTCGCGCAGAGGCGGGCGATGCTGGACGGCCGGCCGGTCGGGCAGACGGGGATGGAAAAGCCGGTGGTCCCGCTTCGGCCGCCGGTGCGGCGCCTGCAGCCGGTGGTCCACGTGATGCCGAAGAAGCAGGATCCGAGAAAGCTCTACCTGCTGGCGATGGACTACGTCGAGGGGACCGACCTGCGCTCCTTCCACATGGAGCATCTGGACAAGTTCACGCTGATTCCGCCGCCGCTGACGGCGTTCATCATCAGCCGGATCTGCCGGGCGCTCGCCTACGCGCACGATCACATCGTGCACCGCGACGTGACGCCGGAGAACATCCTGGTCAACAACCAGGGGGTCGCCAAGCTGACGGATTTCGGAGTCGCCGTGACGGGCAAGGAAGCGCTGCAGATGTTCGCCGGGAAGCTGAACTACATGTCCCCCGAGCAGGTGCGGCAGCAGGAACTCGACGGCCGCAGCGACCTGTTCTCCCTCGGGCTCGTGGCGTACGAGGTCCTGACCGGGATCAACCTGCTCTCGACCCCCCGCGGCATGCCGCTCATGCAGCAGATCCAGTACCTCGTCGCGTCCTTCGACACGCCGTTCCCGCCCGCTCACGAAGTCCGCAAGGACATCCCCGAGGTCCTCTCGAACATCGTGATGAAGATGCTCGCGATCGACCGGGACAAGCGGTACCGGAACGCGCAGGAGGTCGGCAACGATCTGGAGATGAAGTACCTCTACGCGGCGGGTTTCGGGCCGACGAACAATTCGCTCGCCTCCTACATGAAGATCTTCGACATGGGCTGGAAACTGGTCAGCCAGGACCAGATGAGGCAGCTCGCCTTCCTGAAGGGACGGGACGGGCGGATCGAGCTCAAGCGCGAACTCCGGCTCGGGGACTTCACGAAGACGGCCTGGGAGTGGATCAAGGAACGGAAAGGAACGGCGCTCTACTCCGCGCTCGCGCAGCTGCAGCAGATGACCAAGGCCTGAGCGCCCGCCGCGCGCCGGTCAGTCGGTCTCCAGGCCCAGCCACTTCCGCAGCTCCGGCGCGCCCGCGCCGCGGAACGGGGGATCGAACGCCAGCGCGTCGCGCCTGACCCGGGCGATCTCGCGGACGCGCACCTCGATGCTCCGCCGGAAACGGTAGCCGTGGCGGACGAGGCAGTACGAGGTCCGGAGCACGGGATTCGAGCCGGGAGGAATGCGGTGCGTGGCCCCGTCGAGGTAGAGGTCGAGCGCGCCGTCCTCGCGGATGCCCAGGATCTGCACTTCCGACGGAAACAGGACCTGGGGCCACTCCCCGACCGCGACCGCGGTCAGATCGCGGTAGTACTCGTCGCCGTGGTAGTCCTCGCTGTACTGGAGGAGGAGAGGAATCTCCTTCGGGAGCGGCTGCTCGCTCCAGACGCGGAAGCGATCGCCGTCTCCGCGCCAGGCCGGGCAGAATTCGCCCAGGCGCCAGGCGTCGAGCGCCGGGGGCGCGGGCCGGTCGAGATTCCGCAGTTCGGACCGGAGCCGCAGGTCCGCGAGCACGATCTCGTCGGCGGCGAGCGCCGACCCCGTCCCCTCCGGCTTTTCTTCCTTCAGGCTGAGGACCCGCTCGTCGTTCGCCTCGTCTTCGAGGAAATCCTCGCGGGGAAACGTGTGGATGTTCACCCCTCGTCCCTTCAGGTAGAGCTTGTCGATGAAGAACATCATGACGTTCTCGTCGAAGGCGACCGGGCACAGCGGCATCTGGAGCCTCCGCCGGACGACCGCCAGCGCCGCGGGGCAGATGCCGGGGAACGTGGCGAGCACGAGGCCGTCCTCCCCCCGCCGGAGCGGGATGACCCCGAGCGAATACGATCCGACCGCGGAGATCAGCCGGAGGATCGTGCTCTTGCCCTCCAGCCCGGCCAGGGCGCGCTGCTGCGCCTCAACGTTGTCCTGGAGCGACTCTTCCATGGCCCGGGATTATACGACCGGCCCGGGGTCCGTGTCCGGGGCGGCTCTGCGCCCGCGGCCGCGGCGGGCCGGTCTGGCCGGCGGGGCCGGCAGGCGGGAGCGCCGGAGACGGTCCACGCGCTCGACGATTTCGGCGAGTTCCCGCCGGACCCCGTCCGGGACGCTGAACCTGAGTCCGGCGACGGGGAGTCCGTGCTCCTCGCAGGCATTGACGACCGCGGCGGGGATTTCGAGTTTTCCGCTCGGACCCGGGATCCGGAGGGTGGCCTCGGCGCCGAGGAGGAGCGGGAAGCGGAGCTGGACCTTCGCGCCGTCCTCGGAGAGGTCGAGGACCTCGACGATCTGGGTGCGCCAGCCGCGACGGTTGAGGAGGGCGGAGAAGAGGACATGGACGCGCGGTGAGGAGCGTCGTTCGCCGTCCTGGTGTCGTCTCGTGGTGTTTCCCGGCATCGGGCGGGCGTTATACCATGCCCGCGGGGAACTCGCACGGGGCGCGGACGGGGCTCCCGGCCGAGCCCGGATTTTGCCGGGCGCGGCGGACGCGGCTCCCATACAATCGGCGCCCGTGACGACCCCGCCCCGCGTCCTGGCCGAAGTCGATCCGACCCAGAAGGTCCGGGATCTGGAGACGATCCTGGACGTCACGCGGAAGCTGTCGCAGGTCCGGGACACGGACGAGCTGCTGGGGATCATCCTGAGCGAGACGGTGAGGGTGATGAACGCGGACCGGGCGTCGCTGTTCCTGGTGGACCGGGCGGCGCAGGAACTGGTCTCCCGGATCGCGCAGAAGGCCGGGACGACGACGTTCCGGTTCCCGATCGGACGGGGGATCGCCGGGCATGTCGCCGCGACCGGCGAGATCGTCAACATCGCGGACGCATACGCGGACGCGCGCTTCAATCCCGACTTCGACCGCCAGACCGGGTACCGGACGAAGACGATCCTCTGCGCCCCGCTCCTGACGAAGGACCAGGAGACGATCGGGGTCCTGCAGGTGATCAACAAGAAGAACGGGGATTTCAGCCCGTACGACGAGTCGTTCCTGCTCGCGTTCGGGGCGCAGTGCGCGATGGCGCTCGAGAATGCGCGCCTCCTCCGGGAGTATGTCGAGCAGCAGAAGGTGCGCCAGGCGCTGACGATCGCCCGCAGCGTGCAGCAGGGACTGCTGCCGAAGGCGCCGCCGAAGGCCGTGGGGTGGGATTTCGGCCAGCTCGCGGTCACCTGCGACGAGACCGGCGGCGATTATTTCGACTTCGTCTCCCTGGCCGACGACATCGTCGGGATCGCGATCGGGGACGTCTCCGGCCACGGGATGGGCCCCGCCCTCCTCATGGCGAGCGCCCGGTCGTTCCTGCGTGCGCTCTCGCGGCAGACCGGCGACCCGTCCCAGATCCTCCCCACCCTGAACGATCTCGTCTCCCGCGACATGGAGGCCGAACGCTTCATCACGCTCTTCTACGGCGCGCTCAACCTCGGCACCGGGGCGATGGCGTATTCCAGCGCGGGGCACGACCCGCCGCTGCTGTTTCGTGCGGGGACGGAGCGCGTCGAGGAGCTCGAGTCCACGGGGCTGCCGCTCGGGATCATGGAGGGGGCGTCGTTCGACCTGGTCCCGGTGCCGCCGATGAAGCCTGGGGACGTGCTCCTGCTGTCCACGGACGGGGTCTGGGAGGCGATGGACGGGCAGGAGCGCCCCTACGGGCGGGAGCGGCTGGTCGAGCGGGTCCGCGGGTGGGTGGGAAAATCGGCGCAGGAGATCGTGGACCTGATTCATGCGGATGTGCTCGCGTTCTGCGGCTCCGCGCCGCAGAGGGACGATTTCACGCTGGTCATCGTGAAGAGGCTCTGATGCCGATCGACTTTCATCATTCGAAGGAACCCCCGCCGCCACTGGGGCGGAAGATCCTGGAAATGGAGATTCCGTCGCAGCTGCCGGACAAGGACGTCGTCCTGGACGGGCTGCTGAAGGAGCTGCGGGCGCGGGCGTTTCTGCGGGGGGACGACGAGGAGATGAAGCTGCGCCTGGTGCTGGACGAGGCGCTGGTGAACGCGATCAAGCACGGGAACAAGTTCAGCGACCGGAAAAAGGTCCGGGGCGGGCTGTACGAGACCGACGCGCAGTGGTCGCTCAAGATCGAGGACGAGGGCGAGGGGTTCCATCCGACCGACGTGCCGGACCCGGACGATCCGGAGAGCCTGCTGCTGGAGCACGGGCGCGGAATCGTCCTGATGAAGAGCATGATGGACGACGTGCGGTATTATCTGGGCGGGAGCTGTCTGGTCCTCGTGCGGAAGAAAGGAAACTGATGTCGGCGAACAAGAGTCGTCTGATGGTGTCGTCGGTCGGGGGCGTGCAGGCCGTTTATTTCCAGGACGCCCGGATCCTGGACGAGAACACCGTGAAGCAGATCGCGGACGAGCTGATGAAGCTCGTGGAGTCGACGTTCGGCATCCGGCTGCTGCTGGACTTCTCGAACGTGGAGTATCTTTCGTCCGCGGTTCTGGGAAAGCTGGTCGCGACGCACAAGAAGGTGCAGGAGGGGAAGGGGACGATGCGGCTGTGCGCGATCAAGCCTTCGATCCGGGAGGTGTTCAAGATCACGAAGCTCGACAAGGTCTTCGAGATCCACGACACGCAGCAGTCGGCGCTGAACGCGTTTCAGACGAAGAAATTCGGCCTGTTCTAGGCCGGGCAGAGCCGATGCCCATTCACTTCATGACCCGGCGGATCCCGGCCGTCCCTGAGGGAGCGGGAGGGGCGGGGCGCTGGATGTCGCCCGGGCGCCCGGGTGAAGAGGAGGGGGCACGGACCGGGGCCGTGCTTCCCCGGGGCCGGCGATGACGCGCCGCGCGGTGCCGGGTCCGGTCGCGCTGGTCGGCGCCGGGCCGGGAGACC
>JABWAY010000386.1 GCA_013360825.1 Candidatus Brocadiia bacterium
AAGAGGTCGGCCTGGCGGGCGAAGCCGGTGGCGCGGGAGATGATCACGCTCGCGGCGATCCGCCGCGGGCTGGGGCGGCTCTGCGTGGTGGACACCCGGACGCCCGAGGAACACTCCGGGGCGCTCGTGCGGGCGGCGCGCGGCGGGACGATCCCGGGCGCGGTGAGCGTCCCCTACCTTTCCAACCTGCGGGGCGGAATGTTCAGGGACCCGGAGGCGCTGCGTGCGATGTACGCCGCGGCGGGGGTCACGCCCGAGATGGACATCGTCCCCCTCTGCAACGGGGGGTACCGGTCGGCGCACACCTGGCTCGCGCTTCGGCTCGCGGGATTCCCCCGGGTCCGGAACTACTATGCGGCCTGGCAGGAGTGGGGGAACCGGCCGGACACGCCCGTGCGCGGACCGGGTGCGGGGGGGAAGCGCTGATGCCGCGGGTCAGCGTGGTGATTCCGACCTACAACCGGGCGGCGATGGTCTGCGTGGCGATCGACTCCGCGCTGGCGCAGACGTTCCGGGACCAGGAGGTCGTGGTGGTGGACGACGGGTCGACGGACGGGACCGCGGAGGTGCTGGCGGCGAGGTACGGGGACCGGATCCGGTATCTCCGGCAGGAGAATGCGGGCTCGGCGGCGGCGCGGAATCATGGCGTCCGGGAGGCGCGGGGGGAGCTGATCGCGTTCCTGGATTCGGACTGCGTCTGGGTGCCGGAGAAGACGGCGCTGCAGGTCGGGTATCTGGACGCGCATCCGGAGATGGCGATGGTGTATTCGCCGCACCTGCCGCTGGCGGAGGACGGGAGGCTGCTCCGCGAGACGGCGAACGAGAAGGTCTATCATTCGGGGAGGATCTTCCGGGCGCTGTACAGTGAGACGCATTTTCTTTCGAACCCGACGGTGATGATCCGGAAGAAGGTGATCGAGGAGGTCGGTGGGTTCGACGAGAGTTTCCGGCTCTGTCAGGACGCGGAGCTGTATCTGCGGGTGGCGCATGCGCATCCGGTCGGGGTGATTGAGACGCCGCTGACGCACTATCGGCATCATCCGGGGCAGATCAGCAAGCAGCAGGAGCGGAAGCTGGAGTTCCTGCGGAAGATGTACGAGAAGGCGTACCGGCTGTTCCGGGACTCGAAGCCGCGGGTGACGGGGCGGATGTATCGGCGGAGGATGGCGGATCTCGACTTCAAGATGGCGCGGCTGCTGATCCGGCGCGGGCAGATTGTGGCGTCGAGGCCGCTGGTGCGGGCGGCGTTGTGGCAGTCGCCGTGGAGTTTCCGGCTCTGGCGGTATGCGGGGTGGGTGCACACGCGTGGGGACGTGGAGGTGGCGGCGGGTGGGTTGGCGGGGGGTGACGGGGACGACGATTGACGGGGGGAGTAATCATTACTAAAGTGGTCATGATTCGGACAGCGCCCCTTCCCGCACCGCCCGCCCTCGCTTAGCCTGACCTCCTCACCCCCGCGAAAGGACCGCCATGCCCCCCGGCTGGAAAAACCTCGTCGATGCCGCACGCCGCGAAATCACCGAAATCTCCGTCGCTGACCTCGAGGCGCGGCGGCGCCGCGGAGAACACTTCGTCCTCCTCGACGTCCGCGAGGACGGCGAACGCAAGGGGGGACATATTCCCGGCGCCATCCACGTCTCCCGCGGCATGCTGGAGTTCAAGGTCCCCCAGGTCGTCCCCGAATCGTCCACGCCGATCGTCGCCTACGACGCGGGCGGTAACCGGTCGCTTCTCGCGGCCCGCGCCCTGAAAGAACTCGGCTACGCGAATGTCGTCTCCCTGGCGGGCGGGATCGGGGCCTGGCGCGCCGCCGGAGGACAGGCGGCGCGGGAGCACACCTGGTCTGCCGGCCAGCTCGAACGCTACAGCCGGCATTTCATGCTGAAGGAGGTCGGCAAAGAGGGGCAGGCGCGGCTGCTCGATGCGAAGGTGCTCTGCCTCGGGGCGGGAGGGCTCGGCTCCCCGATCGCCCTCTACCTCGCGGCCGCGGGGGTCGGGACGCTGGGGATCGTCGATTCCGACGTCGTGGACATCTCGAATCTCCAGCGCCAGATCCTCCACACGAACGACCGCGTGGGGACCTCGAAGGTGGAGAGCGCGGCGAAGACGATCGCGGCGCTCAACCCGGATGTCCGGGTCGTCCCGCACGCGTTCCGGCTGACGCCGGACAACGTGATGGACGTGATGAAGGGGTACGACGTCGTCGTGGACGGGGCGGACAATTTCGACACGCGCTACATGCTGAACGACGCGGCGTTCTTCCTGAAGAAGCCGATCGTGCACGGGTCGATTTTCCAGTTCGAGGGGCAGGCGACGACGATCGCGCCTCATCTGGGAGGGCCGTGCTACCGCTGCCTGTACCCGGAGCGGCCGCCGGCGGATTTCGCGCCCGGCTGAAACGAGGCCGGTGTCCTGGGCGTGCTCCCGGGAATGATCGGTCTGGTGCAGGCGACGGAGGCGGTGAAACTGATCCTGAACATCGGCGAGACGCTGGTGGGGCGGCTCCTCATGTACGACTCGCTCGGCATGAAGTTCCGGGAGTTCCGGAACGCGAAGGATCCGGCGTGCGCGCTGTGCGGGCCGAAACCGACGATCCTGGAACTGGAGAAGCACGTGGAGTCGGGCGGGGCGTGCGCGTTGCCGGCTCCCCGGGCGTCCGCTGCGCCGGCGCGTGCGCCGGGGGCCGCGCACTGAGCGGCGCGCCGGCCGTCAGGGCTTGAACCACTCCGGGGCGTTCCTGGGTTTCCACTTGATGTTGCATCCCAGGCTCGGTTGCTGGTCGGGAATCGGGGGGCGGCCCGCCAGGACGGCGTCGATCGCGGCGCGCAGGTCTGCTCCGGTCACCGGCGTGCCGCTGTCGGGCCGGCTCCCGTCCATCCGGCCGCGGTAGACGAGGCGTTTGCCTGCGTCGAAGAGGAAAAAATCCGGGGTGCAGGCGGCGCCGTAGGCGATGGCCACGGCCTGCGTTTCGTCCACCAGGTAGGGGAAGGCATACCCGGCGTCCTGGATCTCGTCGAGCATCCGGTCCGGCGCATCGTCGGGGTGCTGGACGGAGTCGTTCGAGTTGATCCCGTAGACCGCGACGCCCCGGCCGATCGCCTCCCGCGCCAGCGCCGCGAACCCTTCACGGATGTGTTTCACGAACGGGCAGTGGTTGCAGAGGAACGCGACGAGGACGGGGCCGGTGGCGTCGGCGAGGGAGTGCTGGCGGCCGCGGGGGTCGGGGAGTCTGAACGGGGGGGCGGAGGCGCCGGGGAGAAGGCGCATCGTGGAGTGGGTACGGACCATGGGGAGGGCTCCGAGTGGGTGGGAGCGCGACGATACCCCCGGCGGGAGCCGGCGGGGGGAAAGAAATCGCAATCCGGGCGGGAACGGCGGCGCGGGAGGCCGCTTCCGATACCATCCCGCCATGGATCGCACCCGCGTGCTCGCGCTCGCCGGCTCGCTCGGCCTGTCGCGCGCCGGCATCGCGCGGCTGCGGACGCTTCCGGACGGGG